>JAFNVK010000083.1 GCA_017379815.1 Clostridia bacterium | reverse complement strand
GGAGAAGAGGAGGGCCCCATCCTTCCCGTGAAGAATTACAACAACGATGCATTCGTGATCCTCACCCGCGAGCAGACCGAGCATCTGGAGACCCTCTGGGTCGAGAGCATCACGGAAAAATCCTCCTCTCTGCACCGCGCGGTCTATCAGCGTCTGCGCAACATCGGCTATGAGTATGGCATCGCCTTTGAGGCCAAGATCGCGAGCCCCTCGTACCTCGTTTCCACAAACGTCAAGGCGGGACAGGACGTCTTTGATCTGGTCTCCGACCATGGAAACGTACAGGTCTCCAACGCCATCAAGGGCTATTATTACGACTGGAACGATCTGCCCTACGTGGATCTGAGTGCCAAGTGGTGGAGTCAGGAGGCGGTGCGCGAGTTCAGTACCGCGGGCGGCAAGCTCTTTATCGGCTTTGGCGACATTGGCTACATGAGCGTTGGCTCGGGCGGCTGCATCTTCTTCAACAAGACGCTTCTGAAGGACGTTCAGGGGCTGGAGAGCCCCTATACGCTCGTGGATGAGAAGAAATGGGATTTTGCCACCTTTGAGGAGTACGTGCTGACGATGGACGCCAACATGGACGGCGGCGACGGCTCGGGACGCGTTGATACCGACGTCTTTGGCTACGTGACCGGAAACTATCTCGGCACGTCGCACTATTTTCACGCCGCAGGGGCGCGCGTCCTTACCCGCAAAAACGGGGAATGGAGGATCACCATCGACAATGATACCACCAACTCCGCCGCCTTTGATATGCGCGAGTTGGTCCTGGATTCGGGCGCGGTCGGCTTCCTGAACGATTTTGATTATTCACCCACGCGCACGGCCTTCATGCAGGGGCGCACCGCCTTCGTTTCGGCACTGGTCAACGACGCGGTCTTCTTTGCCGATTCGGACGTTCGCTACGGCGTTTTGCCCTTCCCGAAGTACACCTCAAGGGTAAAGGAATACTATACCGTCGTTTCGGCGGGCACGAGCCTTTACACCGTCATGCGCAACACCACGGAGGAGAACGCCGAGCGCATCTCCATCGTGCTTGAGGCCATGGCCTACGACGGCTACAAGACCATTATGCCTCTGTATTATGACGTCGTGCTTTCCTATCAGGCGTTGCAGGATGAGGATTCCTTGCGCATGCTGAACCTGATCCACGATCACCTCGTGCTGGATCTCGGCGCTTTCCTCGGTATTGCCGGCGACGTTATCTACAAGGCCGCGAGCGACCGTGAGTCCTCCTCGCTCAGCCAGCTCTACGGCGAGATCGAGAGCACCGCGCAGGAAAAGCTGCTCGAATGGCTGGCGCTGGATACCGCCTGGGAGGAAGGACTGCAATAAATTCGTCTTGGCGAAAAAAGCGCATCTTGAGAAAGCAGCCGCCCTCTGCCGACCGGCAGAGGGCGGCCCTCTTTATCCCTGTCGCATCACCCCAAAAAATCTGTGCTTCCCGCAAAAAACAGTTGACTTTTTCTCCAAAATGGGTTACAATAAATATATATGCCATTTTTTGAAGGGAGGCAACGCCATGATCCGAAGCATGACCGGCTTTGGCCGCTGCCGCGACACCGTCGAGGGCCTCGACGTGACCGTGGAGATCAAGTCCGTCAATAGCCGCTATCTGGATTGCACGACCAAGATCAGCCGCTCCTACACCTATCTGGAGGAGCGCGTCAAGCCCTACCTGCAGAGCCGCGGCGTGTCCCGCGGAAAGGTGGACGTTTATATTTCCATCGAGGCGTTGGATGCAGGTGACGTTGAGATCACGCTGGACGAGAGCTATCTCCGCAGCTATCTTGCCGCGCTCGACGAGCTGGCACGGGTCAGCGGAGCGCGCGACGACCGCTCGGTCATGAGCTTGGCACGCAACCAGGAGATCTTCCGCACCAAGCGTCCCGAGGAGGACGTGGAGCGCGATTGGGCGCGCGTCAGCTCGGTTTTGGAGAGAGCGGTGGATTCCTTCCTTTCGGGAAAGGCACGCGAGGGCGAGGCACTCGTGCGTGACATCAGCGCAAAGATGGATCGCATCCGTGCGTCCGTGGAGCGCATCGAGGCGCTTTCGGCGGAGGACGTCTCCACCTACCGCGAGCGTCTGGCTACGCGCATCCGCGAGGCACTTTCCGACAATCAGATCACGCCCGACGAGACGCGGCTTCTCACCGAGTGCGCCATTCACGCCGACAAGGTCGCCGTGGACGAGGAGCTGGTGCGTCTGCGCACGCATCTGGACTCCTTCCGTGAGATCCTTCGCGGCGAGGAGGCCGTTGGCCGAAAGCTGGATTTCCTCATGCAGGAGATGAACCGCGAGATCAACACCACGGGCTCGAAGTGCAACAAGGCAGAGATCGCGCGCATCGTGGTGGACGTCAAATGCGAGCTGGAGAAGATCCGCGAGCAGATCCAGAATCTGGAGTGACCCCGACTCTTGTAGAAAGGCAGAGCAAAGCAGATGAAATTCATTAACGTAGGATTTGGAAATATGGTGGCCGTGGACCGCGTGGTGGCGCTTGCCAACCCGGATTCCGCCCCCATCAAAAGACTCATTCAGGACTCCAAGGATGACGGCCGCGCCATCGACGTCACCTGCGGACGCCGCACCCGTGCCGTGATCATCACCGACTCCGAGCACGTGATCCTCTCCGCCATCCAGACCGAGACCATTGCCAACCGCCTCGACAACAGCGCCGACGGCATGGAGCTTGATCCCGAGGAGGAGCTTTAAGAGCCCCTTGACCAGAGACGAGAAAGAGAGGAACGCGACTATGGAAAAAGGATTGATGCTTGTGGTCTCCGGCCCTGCGGGGAGCGGAAAGGGAACGGTCAACGGCCGTCTTTCGCAAATGGAGGGCTACGCCTTCTCGGTGTCGGCCACCACGCGTGCGCCCCGTCCCGGCGAGGTGGACGGCGTCAACTATCACTTCATCTCCCGTGAGGAGTTTGAGGAGCGCATCGCAAGAGGGGATATGCTGGAGCATACCTCCTATTGCGGAAACTATTACGGAACCCCCTTAAAGGAGGCCCTTGAGGTTCTGGAGCAGGGGAAGAATCTGATCCTTGAGATCGAGGTCGAGGGAGCGATGAACGTCAAGCGTCTCTATCCCGAGGCGGTGCTGATCATGCTCCTGCCCCCCACCTTTGCGATCCAGGAGTGGCGCCTTCGCCACAGAGGAACCGAGACCGAGGAGGTCATTCAGCGGCGTCTTGCGCGTACGCGCGAGGAGATCGCCCTGCTTGACGAGTACGATTACGTGGTCTACAATTATCCCGATCGCGCCGAGGACTGCGTAGAGCAGATCCGCGCCATCGTTGCGGCCGAGCGCTGCTCGCTCCGCCGTCACCCCAACGCACGCGCCGCCTATTTTGAGGAGGGCTGAGCCCCCCCGCGACGCTGAACAAGAGAACAAACGCGCTTTTCGTAAGCATAAACCACTTGGCAAAAAGGAGAAAAAGAGAATGCTGTATCCCACCATTGAAGAATTGACGAAGGGCAAATGCAACCGCTACGAGCTGGCACTGGCCACGGCAAAGTGCGCACGCCTTGTCACCAACGAGTACGTCCGTCAGCACGACGCCGCTGAAAAGGCACAGACGGGCAACAAGGAGACCGACCGCCCCATCAACACCATGATCGACCGCGAGCTGCGCGACGAGAAGGCCGTTAAGGTGGCCGTGAACCATCTGTACGAGGGCCGCTACGTCATCGAGCTTGCCCCCGAGGAGGAGCCCGTGCAGGCAGAGGCCGAGACGGCCGAGGCAGACGGCGAGTAAGACGCACACAACGCATGAGACGGGAACATTGTGCAGGCGTATGCCTGCTGGATAATCCCTTTCCCATCGACGGTATTTACGACTATCGGATCCCCGAGGAGCTGGACGCCGAAATTCGGGCAGGCGTGTTCGTCACGGTGCCCTTCGGCGTTGCCAATCACCGCAGGCTTGGGCTTGTGGTGGAGGTGCGCGAGGAGACGGCCTATGCCGATCTCAAGCCCATCTTTGCCGTTTGCCCCGAGCATATGGCGCTGGACGAGGAGATGCTTGGCCTTTGCCGTTTCCTCAAAACGCGCATTCTTTGCTCCACGGGGGATGCGGTGCGTGCCATGATCCCTGCGTCGGCGCTTTCCCGCCTGGTCACGCTCTACGGCGCGGATCCCATGCATATTCCCACCGCTGCATCCGACGACCTTCAATCGTCGGATTTGTTCGTCTATACCTACGTCGCGGAGAGGGGCGAGGCCTCCTTTACCGCTCTGCGCGAGCATTTCGGCGCGGGGGTGGAGGTGCGTCTTCGCCGCCTGGTCAAGGGGGGCTATCTCCAAAAGCGGGTCCTGCTCAAGGACGCCTCCGAGGGCAAGACCGAGCGCATCTACGCCACGGCGCTGACGCGTGAGGAATGCTTCGCTCTGCTGGACGGCGATCCCGTGCGCGGGATCAAGCTCTCGGGCGACGCGCAAAGACGCGTGCTGACCGCCTTGCTTGAGAGCGAGGAGCCTCTTTCGGCCGCGGATCTCCGTCGGCAGGCAGAGGTCACGGATTCCCCCTTGCAGACCCTCGTGAAAAAGGGCGTGCTTGCCACGGCGGAGCGGCGCATCGACCGCAATCCCTATGCCGAGGCCGCACGCACAGGCAAGGAAAAGGGCACGCGCTGCGTCCTGCTCTCTCCCGAGCAGAGAGGAGCGGCGGACACCCTGATCGCGCTTGCGCGCTCGGGCGAGCCCAAGGCCGCGCTTCTGCACGGCGTTACGGGAAGCGGCAAGACCTGCGTGATGATCGAGCTGATCGACCGGCTTCTTGAGGAGGGCAGGGGAGTGATCCTTCTGCTTCCCGAGATCGCGCTCACGCCGCAATCGGTCGCCATCTTCTGCGCGCGCTACGGCGAGCGCGTGGCGGTCATTCATTCCGCGCTTTCCCAGGGGGAGCGATACGACGCCTATTGCCGCATCCGCGAGGGACGGGCCGACGTGGTCATCGGTACACGCTCGGCGGTCTTTTCGCCCGTCAAAAATCTGGGTGCGATCATCATCGACGAGGAGCAGGAGCATACCTACAAGTCGGATCAGAACCCGAAATACCACGCACGCGACGTGGCACGCTTCCGCTGTGCCCACAACAAGGCCCTGATGCTTCTGGCGTCGGCCACCCCCTCGCTTGAAAGCTACCGCAAGGCCAAGGAGGGCGTCTACACGCTCGTCACGCTCAAGGAGCGCTACGGCTCGGCTCGTCTGCCCCGTGTGGAGGTTGCCGATATGCGTCGGGAGGCGGGAGGCGGCGTGCTTTCTCCGCTTGGCGAGCGTCTTGCCGCCCAGCTTTGCCGCGTGACCGAGGCGGGAGAGCAGTCCATTCTGTTCCTCAACCGCCGTGGATATAACCATTTCGTCAGCTGTCGCTCCTGCGGAGAGGCCGTCACCTGTCCGCGCTGCTCGGTGGCACTGACCTACCATACCCGCAAGGGGACCTATCGCGAGGGCGAGCTGGTCTGCCATTGGTGCGGACACCGCGCCCCTCTGCCCGAGGAGTGCCCCGCCTGTAAGTCGCCGCATCTTGCGCGCCAGGGCTTTGGCACGCAGAGGGTGGAGGAGGAGCTTGGCACGCTCCTGCCGAGCGCAAGGGTGCTTCGCATGGATACCGACACGGCATCCTCCAAGCTTTCCTACGACCGTATGCTCGGCGCGTTCCGCGCGCACGAGGCAGACGTCCTGCTCGGCACGCAGATGGTCACCAAAGGGCACGACTTTCCCGACGTGACGCTCGTTGGCGTTCTGATGGCGGATTCCTCGCTGTATCTGGACGATTACCGCGCCGCCGAGCGCACCTTTGCCATGCTCACGCAGGTCATCGGCCGTGCGGGACGCGCAGAGAAGGAGGGTCTTGCCGTGATCCAGACGGCAAATCCCGACAGCGAGATCATCCGTCTTGCCTGCGCGCAGGATTACGAGGCCTTTTACGAGCGGGAGATCCGCCTGCGCAGGCTTCTGGTCTTTCCGCCCTTCTGCGACATCGCCCTGATGACGCTCAGCGGCATGCTGGAGACCGAGGTGCTTCGCGCCGCGACCCTGCTTGCCGAGATGCTCAGGCAGAAGATGGCGCAGAGCTACGCTGACGTGGAGCTGGTCACCTTTGGCCCCTTTGAGGCGCCCGTCTACCGCGTAGACAACAAATATCGGATGCGCATGGTCATCAAATGCAAGCTGACCCGTCGCACCCTCGCCCTGTTTGCCGAGATCCTGACCGAGTTCTCGATCAAGATCGGAAGAAGCATTCATCTGGGCATAGATTTCAATCCGTCGGGTCTTTAAGAGAGACGGCGGAGGAATGAACCGAAGGAGAAAATACACTATGGCAAAGCTGAGAATCGTAAAGATGGGGGATGAGACCCTGCGCAGGGTCTGCCGTCCCGTGGACGCCGTCACCCCCCGTATCGTGACGCTGCTGGACGATATGATCGAGACCATGCGCGAGGCCGACGGCTGCGGACTGGCCGCACCCCAGGTTGGCGTTTTGCGCCGCATCGCGGTGGTGGAGGTCGAGCCGGGCGAGGTCTACGAGCTGATCAATCCCCGCATCATCGCCTACGCAGGCGAGCAGCAGGAGCAGGAGGGCTGCCTCTCCATCCCCGGCCGCTGGGGCATCACCAGACGACCCAAGCACGTCACGGTTCGCGCGATGAACCGCAAGGGCGAGATCTACGAGGTGTCGGGCAGCGATCTTCTGGCGCGCGCCTTCTGCCACGAGATCGACCACCTGGACGGCAAGCTCTTCGTGGATAATCTGGTAGAGGAGCTGGACGCCGAATGAGAATTTTGTTTATGGGCACGCCGGATTTTGCCCTCTTTTCCCTGCGCGCGCTGGTCGAGGCAGGGGAGGACGTCGTGGGCGTGGTCACCCAGCCCGATAAGCCCAAGGGAAGAGGATACACGCTGACCCCTCCGCCCGTAAAGGTCTATGCCGAGGAGAAGGGTCTGCCCGTCTATCAGCCAAGGACGCTGCGTGACGAGGAGTTCGCCGACCTTCTTCGGCAGATCGATCCCGAGGTCATCGTGGTGGTGGCCTTTGGCAAAATTTTGCCTGCCAACGTGCTGGACTATCCCAAATACGGATGCGTCAACGTGCACGGCTCGCTTCTGCCTGCCTACCGCGGTGCCGCGCCCATGCAGAGGGCGATCATCGACGGCTGCGCCGAAACGGGAATCACCACCATGTTTATGGACGTCGGCCTTGACACGGGCGATATGCTCCTGAAAAAATCCGTTGCCATTGATCTGCATGATACTTTTGAAACGGTGCATGATAGGCTTGGAGAATGCGGAGCGGAGCTGCTTTTGCGCACGCTTGCGCTTCTGGAAAAGGGCGAGATCCTGCCCGAGAAGCAGGACGATGCGCTTGCCACTTATGCCGCAAAGATTGAGAAGGAGGACTGCCTGCTTGATTTTTCGAGGACGGCCAAGGAGGTGCACGACCGCATTCGCGGACTTTCCCCCATTCCGCTCTCCTTCACGCACACGCCTGACGGAAGGCTTCTTAAGATCCTTTCCTCCGAGCCCACCGAGGGCAAGGGAAGACCGGGCGAGGTGATCTCCCTGGAAAACGGACGCATCACGGTGGCCTGCGGAGAGGGCGCGGTGGCGCTCTTGAGCGTTCTTCCCGAGGGGAAGAAGAAGATGTCCTCGGCGGATTTTATCAATGGAAGACGCATATCCGTGGGGGATATATTGAACTAAGGAGAAAACCCAAATGCTTTTTGGATGGTTTTATTACGATTGGACGGTGCTGATCCTGCTCCCGGGCATGCTCTTTGCCTTTTGGGCGCAGATGAAGGTCAGCTCCACGTTTGATCGGTACAGCAAGAAGGTCTCGCGCACGGGAAGAACGGGAGCGGAGGCGGCCTCGCAGCTGCTTCGCGCAAACGGGGTCTACGACGTACGCGTGGAGCGCGTACGCGGAGATCTGACCGACCATTACGATCCGCGAACGAGGACGCTTCGTCTTTCGGAGAGCGTGCACGATTCGCGCAGCATTGCGGCGATCGGCGTTGCCTGCCACGAGGCGGGGCACGCGCTGCAGCACGCGGAGAAATATTCCTTTTTGCAGCTGCGCATGAGTATGATTCCCGTTTGTCGGATCGGCTCGGGACTGGCGATGCCGCTCTTTCTCATAGGATTGCTGATCGGCGAATTGGGCTACGTGTTTATGGTCGCGGGCATTCTTTGCTTCTCGCTGGCGGCGTTGTTTCAGCTGATCACGCTGCCGGTGGAGTTCAACGCCTCGGCGAGGGCACTCGCGGGGATGCAGGAGAACCGACTGCTCGGCGAGGAGGAGATCGGGGGAGCGCGGAGGGTGCTTTCGGCGGCGGCGATGACCTACGTCGCGGCTTTGGCAAGCTCGCTGCTGTCTCTGCTCCGCTTGGTCGTGATCGCGAATAACAGAAGAAGATAAGAAAAGCCGCGCGAGAGCGCGGAGACGCATAATGGGTGTGTTGCCTCGCGCGTGAGCGCGCTCGAAGCACAATAGGCGTGTTGCCTCGCGCGTGAGCGCGTTTGCAGCCCCACCGCCAGGTGGCGCCCATCCAAGGCGCGCAGCCTTGGTCGCGCGTCGCAACGCGCGAAACAACCTCGGCGTTTCTCTTTTGGTAACTTTTCTCTTTGCGCCCGCGGTGTCAAAGAGAAAAGTGGCTAAGGGGGCTGAAAGGTGAGATGGCTGTTGCTTTATCCACCGCACAAAAAGCAAACCCCGTTACCTCCGCTTTTTCTTTTGCCCATGTAGGCCCAAAAGAAAAAGCTTGGCAAAAAGAAAACGGCCGGGAGAAGGTTTCGCCGTCTGCGGACGGCGAGGAGGGCTCCGCGCCCTCCACCTGCT
>JAFNVK010000082.1 GCA_017379815.1 Clostridia bacterium | reverse complement strand
CGCCTCCAATCGCTCAACCCGGATTACGGCCCGATCCTGCTCAAGGATTACACCGACGTGCAGTGCAAGGGTCGCGTGGTGGGCAAGCTGAAGCGCAAATAATCCGTAAGGTGAAAGAAGCAAGGAGAAACAGGATCGTGCTATTCTGTTTCTTCTTTGTTGAAGAGGAAAAAAGACATTATGCATGAGTTTCACAGACAACGCCTGCGGGAACGCTATCTCAAATGCGGCTTTGAATCCTTTGCCGATCACGAACTCTTGGAGATGCTTCTGTCTTACGCGATCCCGCGCAAGGATACCAACGGCATCGCGCACGCGCTGCTTGATCAGTTCGGCTCTCTGCGCAACGTGCTTTTAGCCGAGCTTCCCGAGCTGACTGCGGTCGACGGCATGGGCGAATCGTCGGCGATCTGCCTCAAGCTCCATCTCGAGATGCTCCGCCGTACGCTGAAGGACGAAACCAAGAGCCGTACGCGCTATGATACCGTGATCAAGCTGGCCAAGTTTTTGTGTCCGCAGTTCGTTTGCGCCACGAACGAGATGGTCTATGCGATGCTGCTGGATAACGGTATGCGTCTTCTGGAGTGCTTTAAGGTGACGGATGGGATCGTCAACGCCGCCGAGGTTGCGGTTCGCCGCATTGCCGAGCGAGCCTACCATATGCACGCCGCGAACGTGGTTCTGGCCCATAACCATCCCAACGGATTGGCGATTCCTTCCTTGCAGGATATCGAGTTTACCGATTGCCTCAACGAGAGCCTGCGCACGCTTGGGATCGTGCTGGTCGAGCATTTCGTCATCGTGGACGAGCGCTTTGCGCCCATCATGCGCCAGAATTCGACGAGCATGCACTGCGCGCCCAATCTGGATCGCGAAAACGATCGCTTTTACGACAAATTCTACGAGGGTGCGGACGCGGGGGCCTTGGACAGCTTCTCGATCTGAGCCGTATTGCATCAAAAAGCCTTCGCTTCCCAAGGAAGCGAAGGCTTTTTTCTTATCCCACCGTTGCCGGCTTTCGGGCAGGAGCGCTTTGCCGACGGGGAAGACCGTAGAGCGCCGACGAGCCGAGCGCCGACTCGATCCGCAAAAGGCGGTTGTACTTGGCCACGCGCTCACTGCGGCAGGGCGCTCCCGATTTGATCAGGGGCGCAGAGGTGGCCACGGCCAGATCGGCGAGCGTGGTGTCCTCCGTGTCTCCGCTTCGGTGTGAGGGGATAAAGGCGTATCCGGCCTCTGCCGCCTCGCGAATGACCTGCACCGTCTCGCTCAGCGTACCGATCTGGTTGGGCTTGACGAGAATGGCGTTTGCCGAGCCGTGGCGAATGCCCTCGCGCAGACGCTTGACGTTGGTGGCAAAGAGGTCGTCTCCCACGAGCAAAAGATCCTTTCCAAGGCGCTTCATCAGCTCGCTCCAGCCCTCAAAGTCACGCTGATCAAGGCCGTCCTCGATAGAGAAGAGGGGGTATTTTTTGGCAAGCCCGCACCAGTATTCGATCAGCCCCTGACGGCTGAAGGAGGCTCCGCGCTTCGGCATTCGGTAGCCGCCCTCCTCCGTGAACCATTCGCTCGCGGCGCAGTCAAGGGAAATGCGTACGCGGTCGGTGTCGTAGCCGCTCTCCTCAATGGCGCGGCAGATCAGCTCGAGCGCCTCCTCGTCATCCTTCAGGTTTGGGGCGTAGCCGCCCTCGTCTCCCACACCCGAGGGATGCCCCTCGCCCGAGAGGATCCGGCCGAGCGTATGGTAGATCTCGCTTCCCATGCGAAGAGCCTCCGAGAAGGACTCCGCCCCCACGGGAACGATCATGAATTCCTGGATCTCCACGTTGTTTTGCGCGTGAGCACCGCCGTTGAGGATGTTCATCATGGGAATGGGCAGGCGCTCTGCGGAGATCCCTCCAAGGTAGCGGTAAAGGGGCATGCGATACCAATTTGCCGCCGCGCGTGCCGCCGCGAGGGAGACGGCAAGGATGGCGTTTGCGCCGAGGCGGCTTTTGTTTTCCGTGCTGTCAAGGTCACAGAGGATGCGGTCAAGCTCGGCCTGCTCCGAGGCAGAGATCCCCGAGATCGCGGGGGAGATGACGCGACCGACGTTTACCACGGCCTCACGCACGCCGCGTCCGCCGTAGCGGCGGCGGTCGCCGTCCCGTTTTTCACAGGCCTCGTAAATGCCGGTCGACGCCCCGGACGGAACACTCGCCACGCCGACGGTGCCGTCGGTAAGAAAAACGGTAGCCTCCAGGGTCGGATTTCCGCGCGAGTCGAGAATCTCCTTGGCACAGCAGCGGGTGATTTGCGGTTTGTTCATAGCAGTAGCTTCCTTTCGCTTTTGATTTTTCGTGGATGAGGATAGTATCGTCCACCCGAAAGAGCGGTATGCAGGGAAAAGGAAAAAGTAGGATCTCTCCGTCACCAAGCGACGGTAATCGGCATATTCTGCCATTGAAGGGGGTGCGACCATGCGGAATTTGAAGAATAAACGGGTAGAGTGCCGACTCCCGATCGGCACGCTGACCGACGCGATGCGGGCGCAGAGCCTGCTTTCTGCCTCGGGGATCCGATGCGAGATCGTGGGGGCGGATGGTGTGCGAGAGCGACGGGAGGGATGCGGCTACGCCATCACCTTTCCCTGTACGCTGGAGGGGCAGGTCAGGCGTATCTTGCGGGAGGCAGGGCTTCGCCGCTTTTGATGGGAGGGAAGGCTTTGATCTATCTTGACCATGCGGCGACCTCCTTTCCCAAGCCGCGGGAGGTGCTCTCGGAGGTGACGCGCTGTATGCGCTTTTACGGAGGCAATCCGGGGCGAGGAGCGCACGCGCTCTCGCTGGCGGCGGCCGAAAAGGTCTATGCCTGCAGAAAGGCCGCAGCCGAGCTTGTCGGCTCTCCGCACCCCGAGAGGCTCGTCTTTACGTTGAATGCCACTGCGGCCATTAACACGGTGATCAAGGGGATCTTGCGCACGGGAGATCACGTTTTGCTTTCGGATATGGAGCACAATGCGGTCTACCGCCCGATCGCAAAGCTCGCCCGGGAGGGGAGGATCACGTATACCGTTTTTCCGACGATGCTCCTCGAGGAGGGAAGAAGCCCTGCACGGATCACGGCAAGGCTCGCGCGCCTGGTCCGTCCGAATACGCGGATGCTGATCTGCGCGCACGCCTCAAACATCTGCTCAGCCTCACTTCCGCTGGAGGCTCTCGGTGAGTTCTGCCGTAAGCGCGGAATCCTTTTTGTGGTCGATGCCGCACAGTCCCTGGGCCATCTTCCCGTCGATATGGAGGGGATGAAGATCGACGCCCTTTGCGCGCCCGGGCATAAGGGGCTTCTCGGTCCGCAGGGAAGCGGTTTCCTTGTGCTTGGCGAAGGAATAGAGGCTGATACCCTGACCGAGGGTGGGAGCGGTTATCATTCGCTCGAATCGGAAATGCCGGAGGAGATGCCCGAGAGATTTGAGGCGGGAACGCTTCCCACACCGGCGATAGCGGGGCTCCTTGCCGGGATCGGAGAGGTCAAGCGCATGGGGATCGCCGCGATCCACGCACACGAGTGCCGCTTGATCGCCCATCTTGCCGAGCGGCTGGCCTATCTTCCACAAGTTACGCTCTATGCGAGGCAATACCAAGGCTCGGTGCTTTCCTTCGGGATCGAGGGGCGGAGCGCGGAGGAGGTCGGTCTTGCCTTGAATCGCATGGGCTTTTGCGTGCGCGCAGGCTTTCATTGCTCGGCGCTTGGACACCGCACGCTGGGCACGGATGCGCAGGGAACGGTCCGTGCGAGCGTTGGCTATTGCACAACGGAGTCGCAGATCGACTCCTTTGCCGACGCCGTAGAGCGGCTCTGTCGGCATGAGTAAGGCAAAAAACGAAGGAGAGGCACTGCCAAGCCTCCGAGGGAAGCTTGGCATTTCCTCTCCTTTTTTCGTTGCAAAAAAGAGTAAGCATAAGCCGGGGGGTCAGGCCAGAGCGCCGAGAACCTGTACCGCCTCGGCTTGGCAGAGCGGCTTTCCGTGCTCTGCGATGTAGATCAGAAGATGGGAGGCGTTCTCCACGGTGCCGTATTCCGTGAGAAAATCCCATTCTGCAGGTAGGGAAAAGGGGGCCGGGGAGAGGATGGAAACGAACAGATAATATCGCCCCTCCTCATCAAAAAAGGCTTTGCTTTCGCCGTCATAGCCCCGCAAAAGAAGTCTTCGGCAGACCAGGAGCAGATCTCTGAGGGCGGTAAATCGATAGGCACAGTCACGGCGGAAGCTCGTGCTTTGCCGAACGGGATGAGGAAGAAGCGATCGCTTTCCCCCTCCTTTTTCCTGCTCACACGAGCCCTCGGCACCTTCGGAGAGAGGGGAATAGCTGATGAACATCTCGCATCCACCCTCGCGTGAGGGGAAATATTGCACGGCGATCTGGCGGTCGTCTCCTTCAAAGTCGGTCTGCTTTCGCACCTCCTCCATAAGGTGGCGGAAGGCGCGGTGCATCCGTTGCCCGTCCTCGCCAAGGCTTTCGGCGTTCAACTCAAAGTGACACATATCCGTCGGTGTCAGCATGATCTTGAGCTTGCGATCACTGATACGGATCAGTTCCATACAAAACAGTCACTCCTTTCGGTGAAAGAGAAGAATTCGGCAATGCGCTCTTATATACATTATAGCGTCCTTTTCGCAAAATGGAACCCCCAAATTTTTGGTAATTTTCTTGACGGGCGAGGGGAAGTGTGGTATAATGGAATAAACAAGGAATGAATGGGTAATTATACCCGAAAGGAAGGCTTTCTTTATATGGAATTGAAAACGATTCTTTCCAGGGTGGATCACACCCTGCTTTCCCAGAGTGCGACCTGGGAGGAGATCAAGGCGATCTGCGAGGACGGTATCCGCTACGGCACGGCGTCGGTCTGCATTCCCGCATCCTTCGTGGCAAGAGCGGCAGAGTTCTCCGCAGGGCGCATCCCAATCTGTACCGTGATCGGCTTCCCCAACGGCTACAGCACCACCGCCGTCAAGGTCTTTGAGACCCGCGACGCCGTACAGAACGGTGCGGACGAGATCGATATGGTCATCAATATCGGTTGGGTCAAGGAGGGGAGATACGATGCCGTTCTTGAGGAGATCAAGTGCATTCGCGAGGCCTGCCGCGGCAAGATCCTGAAGGTCATCATCGAGACCTGCCTGCTTACCGAGGAGGAAAAGATCCGTATGTGCGAGGTGGTGAACGCCTCCGGCGCGGATTATATCAAGACCTCGACCGGCTTTTCCAAGGCGGGAGCAACCCCCGAGGACATTGCGATCTTTGCCCGCTATTCCGCACCGCACGTTAAGATCAAGGCCGCAGGCGGTATTCGCTCTCTGGCCGATGCCGAAAACTATATCGCTCTCGGCGCGTCAAGACTTGGGACAAGCTCCATCGTCAAGCTCGCCAAGGGACAGGAAAATGCAAACGGAGGATACTGATATGGCAGAAAAGGCTTATCCAACCGCACACATCAACGCGACCCCCGAGGATTTCGGCAGAACCGTGCTGATGCCGGGTGACCCTTTGCGTGCAAAATTTATTGCAGAGACCTATCTGGAGAATCCGCGCCTGGTCAACTCGGTCCGCGGCATCAACGGATATACGGGAACCTGGAAGGGAACGAAGGTCTCGGTCATGGCCAGCGGCATGGGCATGCCCTCCATCGGTATTTACAGCTATGAGCTCTTCAATTTCTTCGGCGTGGACAATATTCTCCGCATCGGAAGCGCGGGTGCGCTTCGCGAGGACGTGCATATGCGCGAGCTCGTGATCGCCATGGGTGCCTCCACCGATTCCTGCTTTGCCCAGCAGTTCCGCCTTGTCGGAAACCTTGCACCTCTTGCCGATTATCGTCTTCTGCGCACGGCGGCAGACGTTTGCGAGGAGATGAAGCTTGCACATCACGTAGGCAATATTTATTCCAGCGACGTGTTCTACAACGACGATTTCTCCGTCAACGCCCGTTGGGGCGAGCTGGGAGCACTCGCCGTGGAGATGGAGGCCGCCGCACTCTATATCAACGCGGCAAAGGCAGGAAAGCGCGCACTCGCGATCTGCACGGTCTCGGATCACCTGCTCACGGGCGAGCAGCTGAGCAGCGAGGAGCGTCAGTGTGGCTTCCGCAATATGATGGAGGTCGCCCTTGAGGTGGCCGTCCGTATGGAAAAAGAACCGAAGCTTTGAGCAAAGGAACGGTAAAGAAAGCATGAAACGCGTATTTTTGATCGTTCTCGATAGCGTTGGAGCGGGCGAGGCTCCCGATGCCGCCGCCTTTGGCGACGTTGGGGCACACACCCTCAAGCGGATCTCTGCCTCCCCCCTTTTTGCGATCCCTACGCTGAGAGAGCTTGGTATTGGTCATATTCCGGGTCTTTCCTTCCTTGGAGAGACCGATGCGCCGAAGGCCGCCGTTGCCAAGATGACGGAGAGATCCATGGGCAAGGACACGACCATCGGGCATTGGGAGATCGCGGGATGCATTTCCCCCGAGCCGCTTCCCACCTATCCCAACGGATTTCCGAGAGAGGTACTGGACGCCTTTTCCGAGGCGACCGGCCGCGGCGTGCTTTGCAATCTTCCGTATTCGGGAACCGATGTCATCCGCGACTTTGGCGAGGAGCACATGCGCACGGGTGACCTGATCGTCTATACCTCGGCGGACAGCGTCTTTCAGATCGCCGCAAACGAGGCGCTGCTCCCCCCGGAGGAGCTTTACGAGGTCTGCCGCAAGGCAAGAGCGATCCTTACGGGCAAGCACGCCGTCGGCCGCGTGATCGCGCGCCCCTTCGTGGGCACGTGTGCCGCCGACTTCAAGCGTACGGCAAACCGCCGCGATTTTTCCCTCGAGCCCCCCGCTGTGACTCTCCCCGAGGCGGTTCTTGACGCAGGCATGGACTCGATCGCCATTGGAAAGATCTTTGATATTTTTGCAGGGAAGGGCTTTTCCGAGCATTTCGTTACGCACGGCAACGCCGAGGGCATGGATCGCCTTCTGGATGCGGTCGAGCGGGATTTTTCCGGCCTTTGCTTTGCCAATCTCGTGGATTTTGATATGCTTTACGGTCATCGCAACGACGTGGACGGCTACGCCGCCGCGCTGACGGCCTTTGATGCATGGCTTCCTTCCTTCCTCGGTAAGATGCGGGAGGAGGACGTCCTGTTCATTACGGCGGATCACGGATGCGATCCGGGTGACGAAAGCACCGACCATACCAGAGAGTACGTTCCGCTGCTGGCGGTAGGAAAGGGAATTTCTCCCGTCTCTCTCGGCGTGCGGACCAGCTTTGCCGATCTTGCGGCAACGGTTGCCGAGCTGCTCGGCGTTTCGCTTGCCACCGAGGGAAGATCCTTTGCAAAGGAGATGACGAACGCATGACGGATCAAGAGCTGATGGACCTTGCCTTCAAGGCGCGCGAGGCCTCCTATTCCCCCTATTCGGGGTATGCGGTGGGAGCGGCGCTCCTTTCCGAGGACGGACGCATCTTCCTTGGCTGCAACGTGGAGAACGCCTCCTATTCACCCACCTGCTGTGCAGAGCGCACCGCCTTCTTCAAGGCGATCTCCGAGGGTGTGCATACCTTTTCGCGCATCGCCATCGTCGGCGGAAAACGCGGAGAGGAGCCCGAGAGCTTTTTCACCCCCTGCGGCGTATGCCGTCAGGTGATGCGCGAGTTCTGTGAGGATGATTTTGAGATCCTCGTGACCGACGGCAAGGAATTGAGAAAATGGACGCTTGCCGAGCTTCTGCCTGCGGGCTTCCGCCTCTGAGAGGAAGGAACACACCGTGCAGACAGTCGTTGACGTAAAAACGATGCGCGAGAGTGACGCCGCCGCGATCCGCGGCGGCGTTGCGGGGCGCGAGCTGATGTACCGCGCCGGAAAGGGGCTTTTTGACGCCTACCCCTTCAAGGGAAAAACGGCGATCCTCTGCGGCCGCGGAAACAACGCGGGGGACGGCTACGTTCTGGCCCTGCTGTTGCAGGAGGCGGCCATTCCGTGTGCGATCCTTCTTTTGGAGGAGCGCTTTTCGGAGGATGGTCTTTTTTACTATACGGAATGTCAAAGGCGCGGGATCGAGATCCTGCCCTTCGACGGAGACACCGATCTCTCGCCCTATGCGGAGATCGTGGATTGCCTTCTCGGAACGGGCTTTCGCGGGGCGCTTTCGCCGCGCTACGCCGCCGCGGTTGCACGCATCAACCAAAGCGGCCGCCCCGTGATCTCGGCCGACATCAACAGCGGTCTTGACGGGGATAGCGGGCGCGCAGAGCTTTGCGTCCGTTCAACGCTTACGGTGTCGGTCGGTACGTATAAGAGCGGTCATTTTCTGGGAGATGCCAAGGATGTGATCGGCTCGCTTTGCAACGTGGATATCGGCATTCCCATTCGGGGAAAGAAGCGCTTTTTGCTCGAGGCCGAGGACCTTTTGCCCGTGCTTGCCGAGCGGAAGCAAAATTCGCATAAGGGGAGCTACGGCTACGTTTCCATTCTCGGCGGATGCCCCGAATATGCGGGAGCGGTCAAGCTGGCCAATCTTTCCGCCTCGGCGTTGCGTGCAGGATGCGGTGTGGCAAAGCTGATCCTGCCGCGCTCACTTGCGGCAAACGTCTCTCCCTATCTGTTGGAGAGCACGCTGGCGCTCCTTCCCGAGGAGGAAGGACACGCCGTTCTCTCTCCCGTGGCACTTGACCAAGCCCTTTCCGGGCAACGCGCCCTTGCCATTGGCATGGGGTGGGGAAGAAGCCCCCACAATCGCGAGATCCTGCGCTATATTCTGCAAAAGCACGCACTTTCTCTGGTGATCGACGCCGACGGGCTCAATACGCTTTCCGAAATGGAGCTTTCCTTGCTTCGGAAGACCTCCTGCCGCGTGATATTGACCCCCCATCCCAAGGAGATGGAGCGGTTGTGCGGCCTTCCCGTGGAGCAGATCCTGAGTGATCCGATCCGCTGCGCGGAGGATTTTGCCCGCGAGCATGGGGTGATCCTTCTGCTCAAAGGTCCTTGCACGGTGGTTACGGATGGGGAAGAAACCTATCTCGTCAACCGCGGATGTGCGGGAATGGCAACCGCAGGAAGCGGAGACGTGCTTTCGGGCGTTCTCGCAGGTCTGCTTGGCTACGCCGCGGCGACTCCTCTGACGGTTGCCGCAGGTGCTTACCTTGCAGGACGAGCAGGTGAGCTTGCCGAGCAGAAGGGAAATGCAATCAGTATGACCGCTTCGGATACCGTAGCCCACATTGGGAAAGCGGTGTCGGAAATTTGCAAGCTAAGATTGCCCACAGGGCAAAAGGAGGAAAGATGAAGCTTTCACAGACCGAGCGGGAGGCTCTTTCGACGTTGACCAACGAGCAAAAGACCCGCATCGTTTTTTCCGCCCCCTCCGAGGGAGAGGAAGCAGGAGAGGTCGCTCTTCTGCTGGGATCTGACCCTTCCTGCTGGCAGGAGCGCTGCAGCGCGGCTGCAGAGCTGTATTTTGCGGGAAAGGTGAAGTACATCATGCCAACGGGAGGCGTTTGCTGGGAATATAACGGAAGCATGCGCAGTGAGGCGGACGGTATGCGCGAGGTGCTTTTGGGGATGGGCATTCCGGACGAGGTGATCCTCCCGGAAAATGAGGCCCGTACCACGATGGAAAATATGATCTATTGCTCTTTGCAGCTCTATCGCCGTTTTCATTATGCAAATATTCAAACCGTATACGTGGTCACCTCACCCGGGCATTTGACCCGCAGTGTGGTTTTGGCAAAGAATCTTCTGCCCCATCATTTTCGGATATTGGGGTACGGTGGCTCTGCCTATGCGCAGATCCGTGACCACTGGCAGGAAACGCAGAAGAGCAGCGCTTTTGTTTCCGGCGAGGTTTTTCGTCTGCACTCCTTGATCGATCGGGGATTCTTGGAGGATATCGAGTATTGAGAACACCAAAAAAAAAACGGGCGGGAAGGTCCAAAAAGACCTTCCCGCCCGTTTTGCTTAGGTTCAGAACATCATTCGGTCAACGTCATCGAGAGAGTCGAAGACGAAGTCCGGCTTGTCGGCGTCGGTGGCGGCCTCCACGTCAGCGGGCTGGGTCTCGCCCGAGAGGACGAGAACAGCGGTCACGCCGTGCCGCTTTCCGACGGCAATATCGGTATAGAGGCGGTCGCCGAAGATGCACATCTCGGCGGGCTGCATTTCGGTCGCCTCGCAGATCATCTCGATGGTTTCGCGGTAGGGCTTGCCAAAGTAGGTGGGCACCTTACCCGTGGAGGCGGTCACGAGAGCGGCGATCGCGCCGCTGTCCGGCATAAAGCCGGTCTCGGTGGGGCAGTTGAAGTCGGGATGCGTGGAGAGATACTCCGCACCCTCGCGGATCAGGCGGCAGGCGTCGTCCAGCTTTTGATAGGTCAGAGAGGTATCAAAGCTCGTGATAACGATATCGGCCTTCTCCTCGGCTCCCGTCAAGAGATTGATGCCTCTTTTGCGGAAGTTGTTGCAGAGATCCTCCGTGCCAACGAGGTAGACGCTTTTTCCTGCTCTGTGACGGATGAGAAATTCGGCGGTCACGTCGCCTGCGGTCATGATCTCGTCCATGGTCGGCTCAAAGCCAAGACGGGTCAGCTTGTCCAGATAGACCTCGGGGGAGCGGGAGGCGTTGTTGGTAAAGAAGAGCACGCGCTTGCCGGCCTTGCGAAGATTTTTGATAAAGCGGATCGCAAAGGGGAAAACCTGATTGCCAAGGTAAATGGTGCCGTCCATGTCGAAAATATACAGCTTTTTCTCCTCGAGGATCGAGAAGGGGGGATTTTGAAATTGCATGGTTCTTCCTCCGTTGATTATTCGTGATAACCTACGCCGAGGGCGTAAGCGATCCAAAGGACGGTATAGCGATCCTTGAGATCCTTGGCGTAGCGAAGGGCGTCGGAGAGGATCTCCTTGCCGTAAAAGGCCTTGCATTCGTTGATGTCAAGACCGATGGCCGTGACGTAAGAGAGCATCTGCTCGTATCCGGGAGCCTCCCGAAGGATCGCGCAGACCGATTCCCAAGCCTTTTCCAGCTGCTTGACGTCGATGTCGGCGTAGAGACCGACCTTATCCTGCAGGGCGATGATGCCGTCGGCGGCCGAGGTGTAGACGCGGCGGAGCTCCTTTTCCCACGCGTCGCGGTCCTCCGTATAGGGAGCGAAGGGGGGCTTCTGCGAGAGAAGCTCCTCGCGCAGACGTGCGGTCAGCGCGGCCGAATAAAGAACGTCGATGCCGTGGAGATAGTATTCGTGGCCGTTGAGCAGGCCGGTGATCTCAAAGTAGTGCGAGAGGTGATGCTCGCTTCCCGATGCGGGGCGGGAGTTGCCAACGTAGCTCATCATCACGCCAACGTTGACCAGTGCCTCCATCAGGCAGCGCACGGCTTCGGGGTCGCGCGCAAGAAGAGCCTCGGCCTTGTCCTCGACCGCCTTGACCGACTCCATGACCGTGTCAAATACGAAGTCGCAGAAGTATTCGCCGCGTAAAAGGTGGGCAAGCTTCCAGTCGTTGAGGCAGGAGTATTTTCCCACGATGTCGCCGTAGCCCGAGCGGATCATATCCATGGGCGCGGTGCGCAGGATGGCGCTCTCGGCCAGGATCGCGTAGGGAACGCGGGCGTTTAAGGTGACCTTCATCTGCTCCAGGATCAGAGCCGCGCCGACCGAGGCGTAGCCGTCCATCGAGGGAGCGGTCGCGATGATGGCGTAGCGAATGCCGTGCTTGAAGGAAACGTGCTTGCAGAGGTCGTTGATCACGCCCGAGCCGATACCAAGGAGAAGATCGGTGTCCTTCGGCATCTGCGCCTCGATCGCGGCGATGGCCTGCTCGTCGGGAACGACGATGTCCCGACCGAAGATCTGCTCGGCGGCGATCTTATTTCCCAGAAGCGATTTTACCCGCTCGCCGCACAGGGGATAGGTGTTGCCATCCGCGACCAGAAGAATACGCGAAAAATCCGCGCAGACCTCGGGGAGCATCTCGAGCGCGTTATCCCCGATCTCCACGAAGCGGATGTCGCAGGAGTGCGCTCTTCCGCAGGGGCAATCGGTCTTTCCCAAAAGCATGGTTTTTAAGCTTGTCATGATTCGGCTTCCTTTCTAATGATCCTTTGGATCTCAATAGGGATCTCCATACCTTACCATTCTACCACAGAAAAGGCCGTCGGTCAAGAGCAGAGGAGAAAAAAAGACGAAATTCCCGCATTACGAAAAAAGGGAAGGCCCCTTGCTCGGTAAAAGCGCTTTTTCGCGCCATTTTGCCTTGACATACGGGGCTTTCTGTGGTACAATAAGCATATATCAAAAAGCGGAGGTATACGACCTTGCTCAACGTTATTTTTCTGATCCTGTCCACGGTCGGCTGCGGTGCGACCTATCTGTTCTTTGACGGGCTTTCCCCCTGGTGGATCCTGCCGATCTGGCTGGGGCTTTACGTGGGACTTACGCTTCTTTGGGTGTTTTTTCTGGTCGTTTCCTCGCTGTTCCTGCCGAGAAAAACGCCCGAAAAGCCCATTCCTTTCTGCAGCGGAACGATCCGCTTCGGTCTGGATTGGCTGCTTTCGCTTTTAGGCATCCGCGTGCGCTGGATCGGACAGGAAAAGCTACCCGACGAGCCCTGCGTGATCGTCAGCAACCACATTTCGGGTTTTGACCCGATGATCCTTCTCGGGACTATGCGCTCCCGAAAGCTGGTCTATATCTCCAAGGAATCGAATTTCCGCATTCCCGTCGTCGGCCCCTTCCTTCGCGGGGCGTGCTTCCTTTCCATCGACCGTGAGAACGCTTTGCGCGCCATGCGCACGCTGGGCACGGCGGGAGACAAGATGAAGCAGTACGGCGTGGACGTGGGTATCTATCCCGAGGGAACGCGAAGCCGCACGGGCAAGCTCCTTCGCTTCAAGAAGGGCGCGTTCGTTCTGGCACAGCGAGCAAACGCTCCCATCGTGATCCTGGTCACGCGCGGAACCGAAAACATCACGAAGAAGATCCTCTCGCCACGTCTTGCCCGTACCGAGCTTGAGGTGCTTGAGGTGATGGATGCCGATACCGTGCAGTCCATGACGGCAGACGAGCTGGCAAGCTATACCCGTGCGGTCCTTGCCCGCGAGCTTGGACAGACGGCCGACGAGCCGAAGGAGCCCTCCCACGCGGAGGATTGACGGCACGCTTTGAGAACGGAGAAGGGAGGAGGCCGAGATGCTTCCCATAGGAAACCTGCATACGCATACCTGCTTCTGTGACGGCAAGGATTCGCCCGAGGAGATCCTGCGCGAGGCTATCGCCCAAGGACTGGATACGCTCGGCTTTTCGGGGCACGCCTACGTCGAGGGAGACGAGGAGTGCTGTATGTCTCCCGAGAGGACCGAGGAATACCGCGCCGAGATCGGGCGTCTTCGCGCGCTTTACGGCGATCGGATCCACCTGCTTTGCGGAATCGAACGGGATTATTACAGTCCCCTTGATCGGGGAGGCTACGATTACGTCATCGGCGGCGTGCATTATCTTCGCCTTGACGGAGAGCTGTATCCCCTTGATCTTCGCGCGGATGTTTTGCGCGCGCTCATTCGCGAGCATTTTGCGGGAGATCCCGTTGCGCTTGCGCGTGCCTACTACGAGCGCGTTGCAGAGCTTCCCGAAAAAACCGAATGCGACGTGATCGCGCACTTTGATCTGATCACCAAGTTCAATGAAAGAGATCCCGTATTCGACGAGACCGATCCGCGCTATCTGCGCGTAGCGCTGGACACCCTGGACGCGCTTCTTGAGCAGGATAAGATCATCGAGATCAACACGGGAGCCGTTTCGCGCGGCTATCGGAGAACGCCCTATCCCGTCCCCATTCTGCTCCGCCGTATTGCCGAGAAGGGCGGGCGCGTTATCTTTGGCTCGGATTCGCACAGCAAGGAAACGCTGCTCTTCGGACGGAGCGAGGCGATCCATCTGGCGCGGGCGGCCGGTATCGGCAGTATGACCTGTCTTACCCCCTCGGGCTGGCAGTCCTATCCGATCTGAGAGTCTTCGGCTATCCGCTCTTTTTGCATTTTCGTGAGATTTAACAGAAGAAAATGTGAAAATTTGTATGATTGTGTGATTGACAACTTATAAAAATTTTAGTATAATATAAATTAAGCAAAGGTTTTCTGCAACTGACGGAACGTGGAGTACCACATGGGAACAGAAAATGATATGCCGACCGTCTGGGCAGTTCTCTCTCAATAGGGTAGGACTGCCTTATTTGTTTTTTCACTCAACACATTCAGGAAAGGTTAGGAGATCAAGCATGAAAAAGGTTGCGGTTATCATGGGAAGCGACAGCGATCTGCCCGTCGTCGAGAAGGCGATCCATACGCTGGACGAATACGGTGTACCCTACGAGGTGCACGTCTTTTCCGCACACAGAACTCCCGCGCAGGCCAAGGAGTTCTCCTCCTCTGCGCGCAAAAACGGATTTGGCGCGATCATTGCCGCCGCAGGCATGGCTGCGCATCTTGCGGGCGCTATTGCGGCTTGCACCACACTTCCCGTTATCGGGATCCCTGTAAAATCAAAAAATCTGGACGGCATGGACGCATTGCTGTCAACGGTGCAGATGCCCACGGGAATGCCTGTGGCAACGGTTGCCATTGACGGCGCAGCAAATGCCGCCCTTCTTTCTGTCCAGATGCTGGCCATCGAGGACGCATCTCTTGCCGAGAAGCTGGACGCCGCCCGCCGCGCGGGAGAGGCCAAGGTCCTGGCAAAGAATGCCGAGATCGAAGCTCGCTTTAATCACTGATTTCTAAAAAATTACGCATAAACAAAGGAGAAACATTCCATGAAAACACTCGTGTATACCGGAAAGACCAAGGACGTTTTTGCTCTGGAGAACGGCAACTATCTGCTCAAGTTTAAGGACGATTGCACCGGCAAGGACGGCGTCTTCGATCCGGGCGAGAACGCCGTGGGGCTTACCATTGAGGGCGTAGGCGACGTCAACCTCCGTATGTCCATCTACTTCTTCGAGAAGGTCAACGCCGCAGGCATCAAGACGCACTATATCAGCGCCGACCTCGCCAATACCACCATGGAGGTCCTTCCTGCCAAGGCCTTCGGAAAGGGTCTTGAGGTCATTTGCCGTCACAAGGCGGTCGGCAGCTTCTATCGCCGCTACTCGGATTACATTGAGGAGGGTGCAGACCTTCCCGCATACGTGGAGACCACCTTCAAAAATGACGCAAAGGGCGACCCGCTGGTTACCAAGGACGGCCTCGTTGATCTCGGCGTAATGACGGCCGAGCAGTACGACGATATCAAGCTGATGACCCAGAAGATCACGCAGATCGTCGCCGACGACCTCAAGGAGAAGGGCCTCGTTCTGTACGACATCAAGTTCGAGTTCGGCTACGATGCCGAGGGCAAGGTCATGCTCATTGACGAGATCGCATCCGGCAATATGCGCGTATACAAGGACGGTCAGTATATCGATCCGATGACGCTCTCCAAGCTCTTCTTCGCGTAAAGCCTTACGGCGCGAGTCATACGAGCACTGCAGACGGGTCCGCTTTGGCGGCCACTTGTCAGCGTGCATAACAATCATCACCTGGAGGTTTTTCATGGGAGGCTTTTTTGGAGCCGTTTGCCGGCAGGACGCGATCTCTGACGTCTTCTTCGGAACCGATTACCATTCCCACCTGGGCACAAGCCGCGGAGGAATGGCCGCATATGACACGGTGATCGGCCTGCAACGGGATATTCACAATATTCAAAACTCACCCTTTCGGACCAAGTTCGAGCACGTGTTCGACGAGATGAAGGGAACCTCTGCCATCGGCTGCATCAGTGACGCCGATCCGCAGCCTCTCCTGATCCGCTCCAAGCTTGGCACCTTTGCCATTGCCATGGTGGGCGTGATCAACAATGCCAAGGAGCTGATCGAGCAGTATCTTGGCTATAGCGGTGGGTATTACTCGGCGATGACCGGGGGACGGATCAATTCGCTTGAGCTGCTCGCGGCGCTGATCTCGCAAAGAGATACCTTTGCCGAGGGAATCCGCTTTGCGCAGCAGTCCATCGAGGGATCTGCCTCGATCCTGATCCTGAAGAATGACGGAAGCCTGATCGCGGCGCGCGACCTTCTGGGCAGAACGCCGGTGGCGATCGGAGAGCGCGAGGGAGATTACTGCGTCTCCTTCGAATCCTTTGCCTGCCAGAAGCTGGGTTACACCGTCACGCGTGAGCTTGGGCCGGGCGAGATCGTGGAGATCTCCCTCGAGCAGGGCGTCGTTCGTCTCAAGGAGCCGGGCGAGAAGATGCGGATGTGTGCCTTCCTCTGGACGTATTACGGCTATCCCGCATCGACCTACGAGGGAGTTAACGTGGAAACCATGCGTAATCGCGACGGCGCGATCATGGCAGAGAACGACTGCCGGGAAGGGAACGCCGAGGACGTGGATTACGTCAGCGGACTTCCCGATTCGGGAACGCCGCTTGCCATCGGCTACGCCAATGCCAGCCACATTCCCTTTGCCCGTCCGTACATCAAGTATACCCCCACCTGGGCACGCAGCTTTACGCCGCAGAGGCAGGCTGAGCGCGAAAAGGTGGCCAAAATGAAGCAGATCCCCATCAAGGAGCTGATCGAGGGAAAGAATCTGCTCTTCGTGGACGATTCCATCGTCCGCGGCACACAGCTGAAGGAAACGGTGGAGTTCCTGTATGAAAACGGCGCGCGCGCCGTGCATATGCGTTCGGGATGCCCGCCCATCATGTATAGCTGCAAATACCTCAACTTTTCTCGCTCCAACAGCGAAATGGAGCTTCTGGCTCGCCGTGTGATCGTCGAGCTGGAGGGCGAGGAGGGCTTCCGCTATCTTGAGGAGTATAGTAACTCCGGCACCGAGCGCGGCAAGAAGCTTCGCGCCGCCATTTGCGAGAAGTTCCATTTTTCTTCGCTTGAATTTCAATCCCTTGAGGGGATCCTGAGCGCCATCGGCGTTGACCCCTGCAAGCTTTGCACCTATTGCTGGAACGGCAAGGAATAAGCCGCTCCCATCCACTTTTCAAATCACTGGAGGAATCACCGATGCACCAGAATTCAAAATCCGAAAGCTACGCCGCCGCAGGTGTTGATATTACCGCGGGATATAAGGCGGTCGAGCTGATGAAGAAGCACATCGCCCGCACCAAGAACGAGGGCTGTCTTGACGACGTTGGCGGCTTTGGCGGTTGCTTTGGCCTGAGCCTTGCCGGCATGGAGGAGCCCGTTCTCGTTTCGGGAACCGATGGCTGTGGAACCAAGGTCAAAATGGCTATCCTGCTAGATCAGCACGACACCATCGGCATTGACGCCGTGGCCATGTGCGTAAACGACATCATCTGCTGCGGAGCAAAGCCCCTCTTCTTCCTGGATTATATTGCCTGCGGCAAGAATATCCCCGAGAAGATCGCGGCCATCGTCAGCGGCGTTGCCGAGGGCTGCGTGCAGTCCGGAGCGGCGCTCATCGGCGGCGAGACCGCAGAGCATCCCGGACTTATGCCGACCGAGGATTACGACCTTGCAGGCTTTGCCGTCGGCATCGTGGATAAGAAAAAGATCCTGGACAACACCCGTATGCAGGAGGGTGACGTGGTGATCGCGCTTGCCTCCAGCGGCGTGCACTCCAACGGCTTCTCGCTCGTGCGCAAGGTGTTTGATATCGACAACAACAATCCCGCGCTTTACGTTCCCTGTGAGGCGCTCGGCGGAAAGACGATTGCCCAGACCCTGCTCACCCCGACCCGCATTTACGTCAAGAGCATTCTTGCGCTTCTCGAAAAGGTGGACGTCAAGGGCATCAGCCACATCACGGGCGGCGGCTTCTACGAAAACATACCCCGCTCCATCCCCAAGGGTCTCACCGCAAAAATAAACAAGTCTGCGGTAAAGGTCCTTCCCATCTTCGAGCTGATCGCCAAGACCGGCAATATTCCCGAAAGGGATATGTACAATACCTATAACATGGGTGTTGGCATGAGCGTTGTGGTTCCT
>JAFNVK010000081.1 GCA_017379815.1 Clostridia bacterium | reverse complement strand
GCCGGTGGACAAGCCGCGCTACCTCATGGGCGTAGGCACGCCCTGCAACATTCTGGAGGCCGTGCATCTCGGCGTGGACTTCTTCGATTGCGTCATGCCCAGCCGCAACGCGCGCCACGGCAACCTCTTTACCTGGCACGGTAAGATGAATCTGATGAACGAGAAATACGCCAAGGATCCCAGACCCTTTGACGAGGGCTGCGATTGCCCCGCCTGCCGCCATTACAGCCGCTCCTACGTGCGCCACCTGCTCAAGGCCAAGGAGGCCGTGGGCATGCATCTGGCGGTCACGCACAATCTGTATTTCTACAACAACCTCACGCGCAAGATCCGCGAGGCTCTGGACGGAGGCTACTTTGAGAGCTTCTATCAGAAGTACCGCAACATCCTCGGCGAGCGTCTGGCCGATTGAGAAAATAGAAAAGGACCACCGTCTGCACAACAGACGGCGGTCTTTTTTTGTATTCGCTTTTTCGGAAAGCTCCTCACAGCACCTTGCTGAGGAACTCGGCGGTGCGGGGATGCTTGGGATTGGTGAAGAGCTCGGCGGGGGGAGCGTCCTCGGTGATCCTGCCGTCGTCCATAAAGAGGACGCGGTCGGCCACCTCACGGGCAAAGCCCATCTCGTGTGTGACGATCACCATGGTCATGCCCTCGTCGGCCAGCTGCTTGATCAGATCCAGCACCTCGCCGACCATCTCGGGGTCAAGCGCGGAGGTGGGCTCGTCAAAGAGAATGACCTTCGGATTCATGGCCAGTGCGCGAACAATGGCGATGCGCTGCTTTTGTCCGCCCGAGAGGGTGGAGGGGTAGGCGTTTGCCTTTTCCTCAAGACCGATGCGGCGGAGCAGGCTCAACGCCGTCTCGCGGTTGCGCGCCTTGATCTCAGCCTTTACGGCACGCTTGGCAAAAATGCCGCCTGCCTTTTTGGTTTGGAGATGCACGGGTGCGAGCATGATGTTCTGGAGGACGGTCTTGTTGTTGAACAGGTTGAACTGCTGAAAGACCATGCCGATGTTCTCGCGGTGCTTGTTGATGTCCACGCGCATATCGGCCAGATCCTCGCCGTCAAACCAGATCGAGCCGGCCGTCGGATCCTCCAGGCAGTTCAGGCAGCGGAGGAAGGTGCTTTTTCCGCTTCCCGAGGGGCCGATCACGGCAACCGTATCACCCTTATAGATCACGGTGTCCACGCTCTTGAGCACCTGCGTGTCCTCAAAGTCCTTGCAAAGCCCCTTGACCTCGATCAGGGGGATCTTATTTCCTTCTGCGTTCATTCTTGCTCAAGCTCCTTTCCATCAGCTTTACCAAAGCGGCGATCACGGCAACGATCACGATATAGAGCAGAGCCATGACGAGATAAGGGATCATGTATTCGTAGGAGTTGTCTCCCTGATCCTGGAAGGCCTTGGTGATGTCCACCGCGCCAACGTAGCCCACGATGGCGGTCTCCTTGATCAGCGCGATAAACTCGTTGCCCATGGTGGGCAGAATGTTCTTGACGGCCTGGGGCACGACGACGTGCAGCATCGAGGTGGAGAAGGGAAGGCCCACGGCGCGTGCGGCCTCGAGCTGTCCTGCATCCACCGACTGAATACCGCCGCGCATGATCTCGGAGATATACGCGCCGCTGTTGAGGCCGAAGATCAGCATGCAGGAGGTGACGGGGGGAAGGGAAACGCCGAGCAGGGGAAGCAGGATGTAGTAGCCCAGGAGAAGCTGGACCACGATGGGCGTTCCGCGGAAGAAGGCCACGTAGACGTTGCAAACGGTCTGGCCGTAGCGCACGAGCTTCTTGTAGGGCGGGATCACCTTGACGATCGCGATCAGCGTGCCGATGACGATGCCGATCAAAAGACCGAACACGGCGATCAGCGCGGTATTCTGCATACCGGTCAGCACCTTTTTGTAGCCGTTGTTCTCAAAGAAATGCTCGCAGAAGATCTCCCACTTCAGATCAAACTTGAAGCGCTGGGAAATGCTCATGGCGAGGGCGATCGCGGCGGCGATCACGGCAAGGATCACGAGAAGATCCATCCAGTGCCGACGAAAGAAGCCGCGTAGAGATTTGTTTTTTTGCATGAAAAGCTTCCTTTCGGATAGAATTTGTTGGGGGAGAAAACGCAAAACAAGGGAGACGGTGTCTCCCTGCTTTGCTCATGCGGATCAGTTGACGGCGTTGATCTTCTCGGAGATGGCCTTTGCAGGTCCCTCGTCCAGGATCACGTAATTTACGTTGCCGTTGATGATGTTCTGGATGGCCAGAGCGCCGGTGTTGTAGCCAACGGTGGTGTAGGCGTAGCCGTCAAAGCCCCAGTCTGCATCACCCTCGCAGTACTTCTTGCCGGTGGTGCCGTTCTGCACGCCGACCTTGACCGATTTGTCAAGGCCCTTGAGGATGTTCTCCACGTCGGCCGCGGTCTTGCAGGCGTCAAAGGTGGTGTCGTTTGCAGCCACGATCAGGACCTGTGCGGCGTTGTAGTAGGACTGGGAGAAGTCCAGGATCTCCTGACGGTCGGGGCTGACGGTCAGTCCTGCGGCGGCGACGTCGCAGATGCCGCCCTGAACGGTCTGCAGGTTGCCCTCCTCGTCGGTGTAGGTACCGCCTGCGGAGGAGACGGCCAGGCAAACGGCGTCAAAGTTCATGTTCATGATGTAGAGCTCCTTGCCCAGATGCTGAGCAAAGAGGGCCATGATCTCCATATCGATGCCGTAGTAGTTCTCACCCTTCATATACTCAAAGGGCTCGAATGCGGCGTTGGTGGCCACGATCAGCTGGGAGCCGTCGTTCTTCTTTTCGGTGGCAGAGACCACGGCCGTGGGCGTGCCGTCGCCGAAATACTTATTCAGGATCTCGTCGAATTTGCCGTTGTCGCGAATCGTGGTCATAAAGGCGTTGAGCTGCTCGAGCAGAGCGGTGTTGCCCTTCTGTACGGCAAAGGCGTATTCCTCTTCGGTCAGGCCGATGTCGATCACCTTAACGCCGCCCTTGGTCTCGGTGTTCTGGCAGGATGCAAGTGCGCAAACGCAGCTAACCGTCAGCAGAACGGCCAGCAGAAGAGTGGTCAGTTTTTTCATGGTAAGATTCCTCCATAATGGTATTTTTGCTTATCGCAAGGTCGAAAATGCCTTACGATGCATATTATAGCGCATAAATATGCATTTGTCAAGCGTTTTTATGAATATTTTTTCATTTTAATCATTTTGCACAAGAAGCGGGCTGACGGGAAAAGCATTTTATCCAAAATGCCTGCTCTTTTCGGGAAAAGGAGGACTTTCCTTGGGGCTCTTTGCGAAAAACGCGGTTGACAAGAAAGGGAAAATATGCTACAATATACTGGGTATGTCCGTGCGAAAACGCAGACGGACGAATTTGAATAAACGGAGTAAATATACAAAATGGAAGACTTTTCTCTTTGGGGAGCGATCGTCAACGCATTGGCGGTGATCCTCGGCTCGGGCGTTGGCCTTCTGATCAAGCGGCTGGCGTCGGGACGGAAGACGGGCTCGGGCGAGCTTTCGGATACCGTTCTCAAGGGTCTGGCACTTGGTGTGCTTGGCGTAGGCATCACGGGCACGGTTCGCGCGGCCGTGAACGGGCAGATCGCCGACGCGCTCGAGGGCAGCTTTGTCGGCTCACCCGATCAGCCCCTGCAGCTGGTTCATACGCTGTTTGGCGAGGAGACCCTGATCATCATTCTCTCTCTTGCGATCGGCGCGGCGATCGGGCATCTGTTGCGCCTGGACCACGCCATTCACGCGCTTGGCGCCAAGGTCGAGTCGGCCACGCGCTCCCGCTTCGGCAACGTGGCAGAGGGCTTTGTTTCGGCCTCTCTCCTCTTTTGCGTTGGCTCCATGACGGTCGTCGGCGCGCTCAACAGCGGCCTTACGGGTGACCACTCCATGCTCTATACCAAGTCCATTCTGGATCTGGTTTCCTCGATTCTGCTTTCCCTGTCCATGGGCATCGGCGTTTTGTTTTCCGCGGGCTTCGTTCTGGTCCTGGAGGGCTCCATCGCCCTTTTGGCCCAGTGGATCGCACCCTTCCTTGGGGAGGCGGTCGTCCTGTGTATGTCGGGCGTGGGATCGCTCCTGATCATCGGCCTTGCCCTCAACGTCCTTGGCGTGACCAAGCTCAAGATCATGAATTACCTTCCCGCTATTTTCCTGCCCATCGGGCTTATTCCCCTGTCGAGCTGGCTGGCCTCTCTCTTTTAGCCGCGCGCAGGCAGGGAGTCTCCCTGCCGATTCCTTCAGGAGAAGCAAGAACGCATAACGAAAGGGATAATGAAAGACAATGAATAACACGTTTGAACAAGAGATCAACCGCCGCAGGACCTTTGCGATCATTTCGCACCCTGACGCGGGTAAGACCACGCTGACCGAGAAGTTTTTGCTCTACGGCGGCGCAATACAAACGGCCGGCTCGGTCAAGGGCAAGGCCTCGGACCGCCACGCGGTCTCGGACTGGATGGAGATGGAGAAGAAAAGAGGAATCTCCATCACCTCCTCGGTCATGCAGTTCCGCTACGAGGGCTATTGCATCAATATTCTGGATACCCCGGGACACCAGGACTTCTCGGAGGACACCTACCGCACCCTCATGGCGGCAGACAGCGCCGTGATGGTGATCGACGCTGCCAAGGGCATCGAGCCGCAAACGCGCAAGCTCTTTAAGGTCTGCGCCATGCGGCATATTCCGATCTTCACCTTTATCAATAAGCTCGACCACGAGGCGAGAGACCCCTTTGACCTGTTGGACGAGCTGGAGCGCGAGTTTGGCATCGGCACCTACCCGATGAACTGGCCCATTGGCTGCGGCGTCAGCTTTAAGGGCGTGTACGACCGCGAGGGAAGACGCATTCTCTCCTTTGCCGACGCGCACAGAGGACGCGACCGCCTCGCTTCGATCGACTGTGACATTACCGACACGGCGCGCCTTGACGAGCTGATCGGTCCCTACGCCCGTGAGGAGCTGACCGAGCAGGTGGAGCTTCTGGACGGCGCGTGCTTCGACTTTGATCTGGAGCAGGTGCGCTGCGGCAAGCTCAGCCCGGTCTTCTTCGGCTCGGCGCTCAACAACTTCGGCGTGGAGTTCTTCCTGGAGCATTTCCTCAGGATGACCACGGCGCCCCTTTCCCGCGCGGCCAAGGAGGAGACGGTCTCTCCCTTTGATCCCGAATTTTCGGCTTTCGTCTTCAAGATCCAGGCCAACATGAACAAGGCGCACCGCGACCGCATTGCCTTTATGCGCATCGTATCGGGCAAATTCGAGCATGACAAGGAGTATTTCCACGTGCAGGGCGGCAAGGCGCTCAAGCTTTCCCAGCCGCAGCAGATGATGGCGCAGGAGAGATCCGCCGTTGAGGAGGCCTACGCGGGCGACATCATCGGCGTATTCGATCCGGGCATCTTCTCCATTGGCGATACGGTCTGCGCAAAGTCGCGCAGGATCGAGTTCGAGGGCATTCCCACCTTTGCGCCCGAGTGCTTTGCCATGGTCGAGCAGATCGACAGCATGAAGCGCAAGCAGTTTGCCAAGGGCATGAACCAGATCGCGCAGGAGGGTGCGATCCGCATCTTCATCGAGCCGGGCGGAGGCCTGGAGCGCGTCTACGTGGGCGTGGTCGGTATGCTGCAATACGACGTGCTGGAATCCCGCATGAAGGCGGAGTACGGCGTGACCTACAAGCAGTATCCGCAGCCTTATCAGTATATCCGCCGCGTAAAGGGAGGGAAGGACCCCTCAAAGCTGCATCTCTTTGACGTCAAATGGGTGCAGGATTTCCGCGGAAACGATTATCTGCTCTTCAACAGTGAGTGGCACATCCGCCACACGCTGGAGCAAAACGAGGGACTGGAGCTTTGTGAGTTCGGCGAGTGACCCGGCAAAGAACGCTTCGGGGAAGGGAGGAAACCTGCATGGATGGCATAACCCAAAGACGCCTGATCCGCAAGGGCTGGTCGGATGACAGAAAATACCGCGTCAAGCATGCGGGGGAGCCTTGCCTTTTGCGCATTTCCTCAACCGAGAAGCACGCGCGTGCGGAGGAGGTCTTCCGCACGATGAAGCGGTTTTTCAAGCTTGGCATTCCGATGTGCGAGCCCCTGGAGATGGGCGTTTGCGAGGAGGGCGTTTACGCCCTGCATTCCTGGATCGAGGG
>JAFNVK010000080.1 GCA_017379815.1 Clostridia bacterium | reverse complement strand
GTGCAATCCTTCCTCATCTCCAACGCCTTCTTCTGGATCGAGCAATACCATCTGGACGGTCTGCGCGTGGACGCGGTTGCCTCCATGCTCTATCTCGATTACGACAAGCGCCCCGGCGAGTGGGTGCCCAACGTCTACGGCGGAAGGGAATGCCTCGAGGCCATCGCCTTCTTCCAAAAGCTCAACGGCCTTCTGGAAAAGCACCATCCCGACGTCATGACCGTGGCCGAGGAGTCCACCGCGTGGGCCAACATCACGGGCTTTGAGAACGGCGGTCTCGGCTTTACCATGAAGTGGAACATGGGCTGGATGAACGATTCGCTGGCCTATATCAAGGAGGACCCCTACTTCCGTCCTCACCATCACCACAAGCTCACCTTCTCCCTGACCTACGCCTTCAGCGAGAAGTTCGTGCTTCCCGTATCGCACGACGAGGTCGTGCACGGCAAGCTCTCCCTGCTCGACCGCAACCACGGCTCCTACGAGCAAAAGTTTGCGGGAGCGCGGGCGTATCTGACCTATATGATGACCCATCCCGGCAAGAAGCTGCTCTTTATGGGCTGCGAGCTCGGCCAGTTCCGCGAGTGGGCCTACGAGGAGGAGCTCGAGTGGTTCCTGCTCGACTATCCCATGCACGCACGCTTCCAGCAGTTCGTGGCCGAGCTGAACCACCTCTATCTGCAAAGCCCCGCACTCTGGGAGTGCGACGGCGGCTGGGAGGGCTTTTGCTGGATCGACGCCGATAACACCGCGCAAAGCGTCTATTCCTACCGCCGCATCGATCGGCAGGGCAAGGAGCTGTTGATCCTGCTCAACCTCCAGCCCGTGCGCCGCGAGGGATTTTGCCTGCGCGTACCGACGGCGGGCGTGTATGAGGAGGTCCTCAACACCGACGAGGAGCGCTTTGGCGGAGGCGGCGACGTCAACCGCGAGCCCCTGCGCACGAAAAACGCCGACGGCACGCCCACCCTTTCGCTCAACCTGCCCGCCATGGGCGCAACCATCCTGCGCTGCAAGCGCCGCGCTCCGGCGAGAAAGCCGAAGCCGACGGCGGACTGAGCGCATCCTTCACGATCTCCCCGGTTGGCCGACACGCGGCCAACGCCCTTTTCGCAACCCCAACTCCCCTGCAACCCTTATTCAAGGTTCTTTTCGCGACCCCAACTCCCCTGCAACCCTTATTGATCGAATATATAACGAACGAATATATAACGAAATTACTTCAGGAGGTTTTGGCCATGTTCAAGAAGAAAGAATGCGTCGCCATGCTGCTGGCAGGCGGACAAGGAAGCCGTCTGTACGCATTGACGCAAAAGACCGCAAAGCCGTCCGTTTCCTACGGGGGCAAGTACCGCATCATCGATTTCCCGCTCTCCAACTGCGTCAACTCGGGAATCGACACCGTCGGCGTGCTGACGCAGTATCAGCCCCTTTTGCTCAACGATTATATCGGAAACGGCCTGCCCTGGGACCTTGACCGCACCTTTGGCGGTGTCAAGATCCTGCCCCCCTATCAGGGACAGAGCGGTGCCGATTGGTATAAGGGAACGGCCAATGCCATCTGGCAGAACATGGCCTTCATCAACCGCTACGATCCGGAGTACGTGCTGGTGCTCTCGGGCGACCATATCTACAAGATGGATTATGCCAAGATGCTCGCCTTCCACAAGCAGAAGGGAGCGGATTGCACCATCGCCGTGCTCAACGTCTCTCTCGAGGAGGCAAGCCGCTTCGGCATCATGAGCGCGCACGAGGACGGCACGATCTACAAGTTCACCGAGAAGCCGAAGAATCCCGACAGCACCCTGGCCTCCATGGGTATCTACATCTTCAACCGCGACAAGCTGGAGAAGTACCTCGAGGCCGACAGCCGCGATCCCGCATCCGCCAACGATTTTGGCAAGAACGTGATCCCCGCCATGCTTGCCGCCAAGGAGAAGATGGTGGCCTATCCCTTTGAGGGCTATTGGAAGGACGTTGGCACGATCGCCTCGCTCTGGGAGGCCAACATGGATCTTCTGGTCGAGAAGCCCGAGCTCAACCTTTCGGATGAGAGCTGGCGTATTTACAGCAGACACGGCGCCGAGGCTCCTCAGTTTTTGGGCGAGAACGCCATGGTCAGCAACTCCTCGCTCACGGCAGGCTGTGAGATCTACGGCATCGTCCGCAACAGCGTGCTGGGCCCGGACGTCACCGTCGAGGAGGGCGCGCTCGTTGAGGACAGCGTCCTGATGGACGGCGTCACCGTCAAGGCAGGCGCAACCGTTCGCTATTCCATTCTGGACTCCCGTGTGGAGATCGGCGAGGGCGCAACGGTTGGCACGTATCGCATCAGCGCGTCGGACGTCACCGTCGTGGGTGCTGACGTCAAGGTTCCCGCCGGGGAAAAGGTGCCGGTCGGCGCCATGCTTTCGGAAGCGTAAGGAGGTATTGAGAGATGACGATCGCAGGATTGATTTTTTCGAACATTCACGATAACAGCATTCCCGAGATGACCCGTCGGCGCACGATCGCCAGCATTCCCTACGGCTGTCGCTACCGCCTGATCGACTTTGCGCTCTCCAACATGGTCAACTCCGGCATTACCAACGTAGGCATCGTAACCCACTACAACTACCAGTCCCTGCTCGACCACGTCGGCAACGGAAAGGACTGGGATCTGGCCCGTCGCTCGGGCGGCATCAAGCTGCTGCCTCCCTACGTGGCCGCGTATGAGAATACCGCCGCAGGCAAGCTTTATGAGAACCGTCTTGAGGCGCTCATGGGCGTTGGCAACTTCATCAACCGCTGCGGCGCAGAGTATCTTGTGCTTTCGGACTGCGACAGCATCCTGAACATCGACCTGAAGAAGGTGGTGGAGGATCACGTGGCGTCGGGAGCTTACGTCACCATCGTCACCAAGAAGCTGGAGGCAGGAAGCTACCGCTTTGAGCAGCCCGTTCCCGTGCTGAAGGTGGACGAGAACAATCGCATCACGGATCTGGCAGACTACTGCCCCGAGAAGGGCGGCGAGATCATCAGCACCAACATCATGGTCATCTCGCGCGCCGACCTGCAAACGGTGGTGGCCGAGTCGCTGGCAAGAGGACACAAGAGCTTCCACAAGGACATTCTCGCCAAGAATCTGAAGAAGAAGGTGATCCGTGCTTATCCCTTTGAGGGCTGGTATTCGGTCATTTCCTCCTTGGACAGCTATTATCAAAGCTCGATGGATCTGCTCAAGAGTGACGTGCGCCGGGATCTGTTCCGCCAGGCCGAGCGTCGGATCTACACCAAGGTGCGCAACAGTGCGCCCACGAGATACGTAGCGGGAACGATCGTACAGAACAGCCTGGTGGCCGACGGCTGCGTGATCGAGGGAACGGTGGAGAACTCCATTCTGTTCCGCGGTGTACACGTCGGGCGCGGAACGGTAGTCAAGAACTGCATTCTTCTGCAGGACACGTACGTAGGCTCGGGTGTATCGCTCAACTGTGTGATCGCGGACAAGAACGTGGTGATCAAGGACGAGCGTAACCTGTCGGGACATGAGAGCATGCCCTTCTTCATTGATAAGAACGTAACGGTGTAAGCGCGCTTGAGGACAAGCGCGCGGTGAGATCCTGTCGGCGAGGCTT
>JAFNVK010000079.1 GCA_017379815.1 Clostridia bacterium | reverse complement strand
GGCCAGATCGTCGCCGCTGCGGATGATGGGGGCGCGCACACCGCGCGAAACAGTTCCAACCATACGGCTCATAATTCTTCAACACTCCTTTTCTGCACGCCCAACTTGACGGGCGAACAGTCAAAAATAAATTCACACCCTATATTATACCAAAAAAATGGAATTTGTAAAGTGATTTTCGCAAAAAAATTGTCGATCTATCTAATTTTTTTCACCCACCGTGAAAAGCGTTTTTTCGCCAAAAGGGACTGCACCGCGGTGCAGTCCCCCTTTGAAAAGCCGTTATCGTCTTTCGTCCGCGTCCTTCTGCTTGGGAAGGCCTTTTTGGCAGGCTCCCGCGCATCCGGCGCATCCGCCTTGGCAGCTCCCGCTATCGGGACAGCCAATGCATTTCTTGCCGCTCTTTTTCGCCTTGACGATATACGCCACGGCCGCGCCGACGATCAGCGCGATCACGCCAACGAGGATCCAATCGACCAATTGCATCATCAATCCCTCCTTTTGTCACGTATTATGCCTTACGGGCAGATCCCTTCAGGGAGTATTCCTCCTTGATCTGCTTGTTCTTGCGAAGGATCAGCACGGTAAGGATCGCCGCAAAGAGGCCAACGATCACCCAGCCGAGAATGGGCATCCAAATCGAGCCAAACTCGCGCGTGGTGAAGAGCGTGCCGAAGAAGAAGACGAGGAAGCCGACCGAATAGCCAACGCCCAGCTGCAGACCAATGCCTGCAAAGAGCCACTTCTTGCTTTTCAGCTCGGCATTCATCGCACCGATGGCCGCAAAGCAAGGAGGAGAAAACAGGTTGAACATCAGGTATGCAAGAGCGGCCACCTTGGTGATCGCCATAATGGCGGCAACCTCTGCCCCGCCGCCGAGCATCTCCAAGGACTCCACGTCGATCAGATTCTCAAGGCCGACAAAGCAAACGGCCAACGTTCCCACGACGTTCTCCTTGGCAATAAAGCCGGTGATGGCCGCGGCGGCAAGCTGCCAGGCAACCACGCCGACGATGGGAGCAAAGAGGTAAGCAAAGGGTGTGGAGATCGTGGCGAGGATGGAATCCTTGGCATTCTCCACAGGCTGGAAATTCCAGCCGAAGCTCTGCATCAGCTGGACGGCAAAGTTGCAGACCAGAATGATGGTTCCCGCCTTGACGATGTAGGACCAGCCGCGCTGACACATGGAAAGGAAGGCCTTCCAGAAATTCGGCACCTTGTATTCGGGAAGCTCAATGATAAAGAAGGACTTCTTTTTGCGGTTTCCGGTAATGGCGTTGACCAGAAGCGCACCGAAGAAAATGATGAAAATACCGACGAAATACATCAGCGTGCCCACCCAGGAGGCCTCGCCAAAGAAGGCGCCTGCAAACAGGGAGATCAGCGGAAGCTTTGCTCCGCAGGGCATAAAGGGCGCAAGCATTGCCGTTGCTCTTCTCTCACGCTCGTTGCGAATGGTGCGGCAGGCCATCACGCCCGGAACGGCACAACCCGTTCCAATGACAAAGGGAATGACGGACTTGCCCGAAAGGCCGACCTTCTTGAAGATGGGATCAAGCACAACGGTCACGCGCGCCATGTATCCGCAATCCTCAAGGAGTGCCAGCAGGAAGTACATGACCATGACCAGGGGCAAAAAGCCAACGACCGCGCCGACACCGCCGATGATGCCGTCAACGATGATCGAGGAAAGCAAGGGGTTGGCATTCTCCATCAGGCCTGCGACCCATTCACCAAACAGGTCGATCAGGGTAACAAGGCCGGGAATCGACCACTCGTTCTCCATCCCCTCGTTGAAGACGTAGCCGTTGGCGATCCAATCGCCAAGCCATGCCTGCGAGATCTGGAAGACCAGGAACATCACCACGGCAAAGATCGGAATGCCCAGCCACTTGTTGGTCAGCACGGCGTCGATCTTATCCTGCACGTTCTTATCCTTTGTCAAAACCTTGCGGGTCTCCACCGTCTTGACGATGCCGTTGACAAAGGCAAAGCGCGCTCTGTCCGCAGCCTCAACAGCCTGTCGGTCGGTCAGATCGACGTCGCCCTGCAGGTAAGGAGCCCTCTGCCCTTTTCCGATGAGCGAGACCGCCGCGGCAACGACCTCCTTCATGCCCTTGGCCGAGGTGGAAACGGTGTCGATGACCGGGCAATTCAGCTTTTCTGCGAGTGCCTTGGAGTCGATCCTGGTCTCCTTCTTCTTATTGACGTCCGCCTTATTCAAGGCGACCACCACGGGGATCCCAAGCTCCAGAAGCTGCGTGGTAAAGAACAAGCTGCGGCTGAGGTTGGTGGAATCCACGATATTGATGATCACATCCGGTGCCTCGTTCTGCACGTAAGAGCTTGCAATGCTCTCCTCGGACGTAAACGGGGACATGGAATACGCACCGGGAAGGTCCACCGCGATCAGCTCCTCATCGCCGCTATAAAGGCTTTTCTTGATGGGATGCTCATTCTTCTCCACGGTAACGCCTGCCCAGTTGCCCACCTTTTCGTTGCTGCCGGTCAGAACGTTGTACATGGTCGTCTTGCCGCTGTTCGGATTGCCGGTCAAAGCAATTCTCATGCTTTTTTCCTCCTGATATGAATCAACTAGATATAATGAAACAGTCTTACACTTTAACGCGCATCATTGGTTAGCATACGCTAACCGATAGGCAAATAAAAAAGTAACCGAAAAAATTACTTTTTTATCCCTCGATCACGATGGCCGCTGCCAGCTCGTTGTCGATGTTGTATCGGCCGTCCTTAATGGAGACCACGCATCCGCCCTTGCGACGCGAGATCACGGTGATCGGCTCACCGCTATAGCATCCCAGAGAGAACAGGAAAGCATCCAGCTCCTCGTCGTCGGTCTCGATCGCCTTGACGGTATATTCGATTCCCTCAACTGCATCCCGCAAAGTCATCGCGTTATCTCCCGTAGTGTTTCGCTTCTTTCGAATTAGCATATGCTAACTCAACGGTAAGATTATACCACCCTTCTCCTTTTTTGTCAATACTTTTTTCAAAAAAATATTTTTTCTCCTTTTCTCAACGAAAAAAGCGAAAAAAAGCACTTGAAAAGCCAACGCCTCTATGATATAATGGAAGCAGAAAGACAAAAAACGGGAAAAGGAGGGATCTCATGCACATTCAGGAATCGGGCGAAATGTATTTGGAGAGTATTTTCGTGCTTTCCAAGCAAAAGAGCTCGGTCCGCGCCATTGACGTGGGCGAATATCTGGGATACTCCAAGCCCTCCGTCAGCCGCGCCATGGGGCTCCTCAAGAACGGCGGCTTCATCACCGTGGACAAGGACGGCTCCATTAAGCTGACCCAAGAGGGACACGCGATCGCGCAAAAAATCTACGACCGCCACACCCTTCTCTCCGCTCTCCTCGTTCGCCTCGGTGTTGATCCCGAAACGGCCGCTGAGGACGCCTGCCGTATGGAGCACGCCATCAGCGACGTCTCCTACGAGGCCATCAAGGCCTTTGTGGAGGCACTCCCGAAAGAGAAGGACTAAGCATCCGACACAGCCATACCCTTCCAATAACCGGCGGACG
>JAFNVK010000078.1 GCA_017379815.1 Clostridia bacterium | reverse complement strand
GAGGGTCATCATGGCCATGGAGATCTGCGTGAAATACTGCCTGAAGGCAATGACGGTTTCCGGATCCGACTGATGATTAGCTACGCGGGATGCGCTCAGCGAAATAACGGCGATGATACCGCCGTTCATCAGAAGGGTCATGATCGGGTTGACCGCGCTCATGATCACGCCTGCCTTCTGCTCGTTGCGGGCGAGGGCGGCGTTTACGTCGTCGTAGCGCCTATGCTCGTATTCCTCCTTGGAGAGGGCCTTGATCACGCGAATGCCCATGACGTCCTCGCGGACGACGCGGATCATGCCGTCCACCGCCTTTTGCACGCGGGCATAGAGCGGAACGCCCTTGCGCGAGATGAAGAATACGGTGACGAAGATGAAGGGGAGCACGGCGAGCATGGCCAGAGAGAGGTAAGCGTCCATCAGGAGGGTAATGGCGATGCCGCCCACCAGAAGAATGGGGGCGCGCACGCCGAGACGCTGGATCATGGCCACGAAGTGGTGGACGTTGTAGGTGTCCGTGGTGATGCGCGACTCGAGAGAGGGAATGGTAAAGCGGTCGGTCTGGGCGGCCGAGAGATGAAGCGTGGCCGAGAAGAGATCCTTACGGATATGCTCCGAAAAATTCCGTGCGACAAGCGTTGCCATGCGGTTGGCGATGATGTTCAGCACGCAGGCCGCCGCCGAGAAGAGGACCATCATCGCGCCCCAGAAGAGGATCTGGTAGATGTCCTGCGTGACCACGACCTCCTTGAGAATATGGGAAAGAATGATGGGCAGCACCAGCTCAGAGAGCGTGGCCAGCACCTTGATGCAGAAGCCGAGCGCCATGCGCAGGCGATAGGGCTTGAGATACTTCAAAATGGTTTTCATCCGTTTTTCTTCTCCTCAAAGCCTTTAGTGATGCGCTTGGCCTCCTCGGCCAGCTTTTCCAGAACGGCGCAGAATTGCTCCATCTCCTCCGGGGTGATCACGCGGCTGATCTCCTCGGTCCACTCGTGGGCGACCTGCCGCACGGTGGGGAGAATGCCGAGCATCTTTTCGGTGGGATAGACGAGCGTGACGCGCTTGTCCTCGGGGTGCAGACGCCGTTCGGCGTAGCCCGTGCTCTCCAGATGGCTGAGCGATCGGGCAACGGTGCTTTTGTTGAGCGACAGGTGCTTGGCCAGCCAATCCTGGCTCATGCCGGGATTGTTGCAGATGGCAAAGACGAAGGGGTGATGGATCGGGCAAAGATCGCTCTCAGGCATTTTGTGGCTGCGGTAAAGCCCCTGACAGCGGCCGATCGTATTCATGTTCCGCATGATGGAAGGCATGCTTTCTTCCTCCGAATAAAAAAAGTTGCAGGCGCAACGGTTGCGCCTGCAACTATTCTATCACGCGCCTGCGGATTTGTCAATGCCAAAACCGCTTTTTTTGCGCGCTTTTTGCTCTTTTTTCGCTTTTTTAGTTGAAGTAGCCCTCACGGTAGAGAAGCTCCGCGATCAGCACGGCGCCGCCTGCCGCTCCGCGCAGGGTGTTGTGCGAGAGACCGACGAACTTGTAGTCAAAGAGGGTGTCCTCGCGCAGACGTCCCACCGTCACGCCCATGCCGCCGTAAATATCGCGGTCGAGCTTTGCCTGCGGGCGGTTGTCCTCCTCAAAGTAGGTGATGAACTGCTCGGGTGCGTGGGGAAGCTTCAGCGCCTGGGGCTTGCCGGAAAAGCTCTTCCAAGCCTCGAGGATCTCCTCCTTGGTGGGCTTGTTTTCAAACTTAACGAACACGGCCGCCGTGTGACCGTCGGTTACGGGAACGCGGATGCACTGGGTGGTGATCAGAGGAGCGTTAGCCTTCACGATCTCGCCGTTCTCGACCTTACCCCAAACACGCAGGGGCTCCTGCTCGCTCTTTTCCTCCTCGCCGCCGATGTAGGGAATGACGTTGTCGATCATCTCGGGCCACTCGCGGAAGGTCTTGCCTGCGCCGGAGATGGCCTGGTAGGTGGTGGCCACGACCTCCTTAATGCCGTACTTGAGCAGAGGCGTCAGGGCAGGGACGTAGGATTGGATGGAGCAGTTGGGCTTGACGGCGATAAAGCCGCGCTTGGTGCCCAGTCTCTTTCTCTGCGCCGCGATGACCTCAAGATGCGCGTCGTTGATCTCGGGAATGACCATGGGCACATCGGGGGTCCAGCGGTTGGCGGAGTTATTGGAGACCACGGGGATCTCGGCCTTGGCATAGGCCTCCTCCAGCGCGCGGATCTCGTCCTTCTTCATATCCACGGCGCAAAAGACGAAGGAGCAAAGGCTGCCCACCTTTTCGATCTCTGCCGCATCGAGCACGATCATGTCCTTATAGGCCTCGGGCATGGGGGTGGAGAGCTTCCAACGGTCGCCAACGGCCTCGGCATAGGTCTTTCCTGCCGAGCGGGCGGACGCCGCCAGGACGGACACCTCAAAATAAGGGTGATCGTTCAACAGGGTCAAAAAACGCTGACCGACCATTCCGGTCGCACCGATGACACCAACTTTCATTTTGCTCATAAGCTGCTTCCTTTCGCCCGCACGCCTGCGGGACTTTGGTATAGTAAAGTGAAGAATGCATACATTATACACGATTTCTTTCCAAATTGCAATAGGGTTTCTCCATTTTTTTCAGGTTTTTGCCGAAGGGCGTCGGGGGATGGCTGAGGCTTTGTATGGCACTGCTGAAAAAGCGCTTTTTTCGCGAAAAATCGCGTTTGCGGATTGCATTTTGCGCAATATTCTGCTATAATGACCAATGTAAGGACTATACGAAGAATGGAGGGAGAGAGATGCGTGTCGAAAAATGGCTTGCGGAGAATACCCATTCTCTCGCGGGCAGGACCGTGGCCATCACGGGAAGCACCGGGGGACTTGGACGGGAGCTCTGCCGCTATCTCGTCTCGCTTGATGCCTCGCTGATCCTTCTGGACCGCAATACGGAGCGCTCGCAGGCCTTGCGCGCAGAGCTTTTGGAACAGCGCCCGACGGCAAGCGTCACTTGTATTCGGGTGGATCTTTCGGACATGGCGTCGGTCGAGGAGGCCACGCGCAGGCTTCTTTTGGCACCGCCGGATATTTTCCTGCATAACGCGGGGGCGTACAGCATTCCGCGAAGGACCTGTGACACGGGATACGACAACGTCTTCCAGATCAATTTCGTCTCACCCTATTATATGATCCGCTCCCTGCTTCCCGTTCTGCGCGAGCGAGGAGGACACGTGGTGGCCGTTGGCAGTATTGCGCACCGCTATTCCGTGACCGATCCGCGCGACGTGGATTTTTCCGCGCGAAAGCGGGCGTCGCTCGTCTACGGAAATGCCAAGCGGTACCTGATGCTTGCGCTGATCGGACTTTTTGCACGCGAGGAGCGCGTCACGCTTTCGGTCGCGCACCCGGGCATCAGCTTTACCAACATCACCTCGCACTATCCCAAGGTGATCTTTGCGCTCATCAAGCACCCGATGAAGTGGATCTTCATGAAGCCGAGGAGCGCCTGCCTCTCGGTCCTCAAGGGCGTGTTCACGCCGTGTCGGGGATACGAGTGGATCGGCCCGCGCGTCATGGACGTTTGGGGAAGCCCGAAGAAAAAGTCGCTCCGCTCGGCAGACACCGAGGAGAGACGGCGCATATACGAAACGGCAGAGCGGATCTGCCGGGAATTGGAGGAAAAGAAATGAACGGATTTACGAGGGAGATTTTTGCATCTCATCAGATCAGAAAGACGAAAAAGCAAAAAACGGCCTTTCTCGGCTACCTGCGCGGCTTTGCCGAGGAGAGAGGCTATTCACTCAAGATAGAGAAGGGGAGCTTCGGTGCAAGAAACGCTGTGGTGGGCGATCCCGACCGCGCAAGGGTGGTTTACACCGCGCATTACGACACCTGTC
>JAFNVK010000077.1 GCA_017379815.1 Clostridia bacterium | reverse complement strand
GCAGTTGATCGTCTTCGCCAGATCCAATCGAAGCATGACATCCCCCCCCTTTTTTTCTTTTATCATAGCACGCATCCTGCCGATTGTCAAGCAAGAAGGTTCACTTTTACACAAAAATATAGCGTTTTCGTCTATGGAATTTTGTGCCGTGTTGTTTTATAATAAAATAAACTATATAGGAGATACCACTTATGCAAAACACTTTACATATTCAATTCGAGCGCAACACGTTGACCTTCTCGTCGGAAAGTTATACCCCTCTCTTCAAAGCGGATGCCGATTTTTGGCGGCTCCATCTGGATTTCTGTCAGGTGGGCAAAAACAATGAGCTTGGCGTCTATTCTCACGCGCAGACGCCTGCCGCCATCCGCCATGAGGGCGACACGCTGACCGTTCACTATGACGATCTCCTTGCCGAGGATGGAAACACCTATCCCATTGCACTGACGCTGACCGTCCGTCAGATAAACGGCGCATTGGAATATGCCGCCGAGATCGACAATCGAAGCAAGGTACGCGTCAACGAGCTGCAATATCCCTTGTTTGAAATCGCTTATACCGCAGAGCAAAGCAAAAAGGATGTTCTGTATCTGCCAATGGCACTCGGACAGCGCGTGACAGATCCGCTCAGCTACGTCCAAAAAGCGCACACCGAATACATGGCTGCGGACTACAAAAACGTCTGGCGCCGTCACACCTATCCCGGACAGATGTCCATGCCTTGGATCTGTCTGCAAAACGGTGATCATACGCTGGCTCTCTCCCGTCGCGACCAGACCTGTCGCATCAGCAGTTTCGTCCTCGGCACAGGTCCCCGTGAGGAGAAGGATACCCGCTTGATCATGACCGTTAGCTCCTATCCTACCGTCCTTCCCGGTGAGACGCTTACGCTGGAGGGTTACCGCCTCGCCGTCTACGATACCGACTGGCGAGAGGAGGCCGCTTCCTACCGTGCATGGTCCAATCGCACCTATCTCGCGGATATCATTGACGAAAATGGTCGTATCCCCCACAAGGAGAGCATCAAACCGCTTCACGGCTGGCAACGTATCATTCTGAAGCATCAATACGGTGAGATTTTTCACACTTATCACGATCTGCCCCGAATTTACCGCGAGGGCGCCAAGTACGGCATTCGCATGATCCTGCTCTTTGCCTGGTGGCAGGAGGGTATGGATAGCGGCTATCCCAACTACCAGCCGGACGAAGCGCTTGGAGGTGCTGACGCCCTGCGCAATGCCATTCGAGAGATCAACGAGCTGGGCGGTAAAGTGGTGCTTTACGCCAACGGTCACCTCGTCGACGTCAACACCGATTATTATCGGGACGAAGGGTGGAAATACACCATGAAGAACATCGAGATGCAGGAGTACCGTGAGTATTACAATTTCTCTAACAACGGCACGATGCTCCGCTACGGGGGACTCAAGACCTTTGTCTGTGCTTGTCTCGGCACGCCCCAATGGCGTGATAAGGTCGAGGAGCTGGCACATCGCCATCTGGAGCTTGGCTCGGGCGGCACCTTTTTCGATCAGCTCAGCTGTGGCTTCCGCCTTTGCTTTGACCGCTCCCATGATCATGGCGATCGCATTGACGTTGAGCCGCAATTCCGCGTGGATACGGTCAAGCGCATCCGCGAGATGGTGGATGAGGATCAATGGTTCGGCAGTGAGAGGTCATCCGACCGCATCAGTCCCCTGCTCGACTTCACCCACGGCATCGGCCCGGGCACGTCGCTCGAGGAGGGCGCTTATCCCTACATTTACCGTTACACCTTCCCCGAGGTGCTGACATCCAACCGTATGGCGCACGACGAGAAGGCGATCTACCGCCGTGAACTGAATTATGCCTTCATCCACGGCCTGCTGTTCGACGTCGGTCTTTACCGCTGCCGCATCGATACCATGAACGATTGCCCCAATTACTCGGCTCTGATCAAGAAGCTGACCGATCTGCGGCAGGCTTATCTTGATTTCTTCACCGATGGCATCTACGATCTGCCTTCGATCGATCTGCCGCAGGGCATACACGGCGTTCAATATACGCTCGGCGACCGTAAGATCCTGGCTCTTTGGAATGACAGCCGCGAGGACTGCACGCTGTGCGGCACGACCGTTCCCGCAGGCGACGTTGCGATCGCAGAGCTTTAAAACAGAGGTGTCAACATGAAAACGAAATTGGCAGCGACCCTGCTCTTACTCTCTTTGCGCCTGCGGTGTCAAAGAGAAAAGTGGCTATGGAGGCTGAAACGCGAGGCGTCTGTTGCTTTCGGGCGACCGATGATTGCCCCTACGAGAAAACAAAATGGCTACGCACCGCGCGTGAGCGCTCCATAGCCCCGCCGCCAGGCGGCGCCCATCCAAGGCGCGTAGCCTTGGTCGCGCTCCGCAGAGCGCGAAACAACCTTGGGCGTTTCTCTTTTGATAACTTTTCTCTTTGCGCCTGCGGTGTCAAAGAGAAAAGTGGCTATGGGGGCTGAAACGCGAAGGAATAGCGCACAAACCGTGTAGGCTTCTTCCGAAGCCTCGCCCTACGGGGTGTCGGTGAACAGATTGCATCCGTGGTTGAACAACGCAAGGGCTTATGGATAAAAACAAGAGCATTTCTGCAAACAAAGAACACACCAAAACGATATGCTTGGCGTGTTCTTTGTTATTTGTCTTTGGTATATTTGATTATGTCTTTTACGTCGCAATCCAGATAATTACATAAATCATTTAGAGTAACGGTAGTGATCGGTTTGTTGTGCTTCAGTCTGTCAAGCAAACTTCTGCTAACATTGAATTCGTTG
>JAFNVK010000076.1 GCA_017379815.1 Clostridia bacterium | reverse complement strand
GGCTTTGAGCCGATGTGCATCTCTCGCTTTGACCGCACCCGTGCCTACGTCAAGATCGAGGACGGCTGCGAGAACCACTGCACCTATTGCATCATTCCCGCGGCGCGCGGAAAAGTGCGCTCCAAGGCGCCCGAGGAGGTGCTTGACGAGGTGCGCCGCCTGACCGCAGGCGGCTGCCGCGAGATCGTGCTGACCGGTATTGAGACCGCCTCCTACGGCAAGGATCTTGCCAATGGCTACGGTCTTGCCGATCTGCTTGAGGAGGTAGACCGCATTCCCGGGATCGGCCGCATTCGCCTCGGCTCGCTCGACCCCTCCCTGATGAAGCAATCCTTTGTTGACCGCATCGCGCGCCTTCCCTCTCTGGCGCATCATTTTCACGTCTCCATGCAGAGCGGCTCCGACCGCATTCTGGCGCTGATGAAGCGCAAATACAACCGCCAGATGGCACTGGACGGCATGGAACGCCTTCGCGCGGCTATGCCCGACGTGCAATTCACCACCGACATCATCGTCGGCTTCCCCGGAGAGACCGAGGAGGATTTCCTCCAAACGGTGGATCTGGCACGCCGCGCACGCTTTTTGATGATCCATGTCTTTCCCTATTCGGGAAGAAGCGGCACTCCCGCCGCAGGCATGCCGGGACAGATCCCCACCGAGGAGAAGCGCCGCCGCGTTGCCGCCCTCTCGGCCGTTGCCGCCGAGATCCGCGAGGAGCTGCTCGCCAAAATGCAGGGCGAGACCGTCGAGGTCCTCTTTGAGACCGACGAGCAAGGCTTCAGCCGCGGACATACCGCAAGCTTTATTGAGGTGCGTTGCCCCACCGAGCGCCCGATGCAGGGGGAGACGGGGACGGTCCGCATCACCTCCTGCCAAGACGGCTACTGCATCGGCACGCTGATCTCGGAGTAAATCCCCTTCGCCCCTCGCAAATCCACACGGAAAGGAGAAGATCGCCATGGAAAACAAGGGACTTGTACGCGGCTTTGGCTCGTACACGACCACGCAGCTCGAAAAGACGCGTGCCGAGCTCGGCATCCGTATGCCCATATCCCTGCTGGCGCGCTGTGCCACCTACTACCGCAACTACCTCAAGCGCGATCCCTCCGTTGAGGAGCTGAAGCTTCTGGATCTCTTTTCCGCACGTCTTGGCACCTCCCCCGGCGCGCTTTCCCTGACCGCGCTTGCTTCTCCCGATGAATTCGTCCTGCAGACCTATACAGACTGCCTCCGCAAGAGAAAGGCCGTGAAGCCCTCCGCTCCGCCGCATCCATCGCTCAAGGAGATCGTTGAGATCACGGCGGCCTACCAGGCGCGCCTCGGACGTCGCACACCGACGGACAGCTCGGTTCTGATCCCCGAGGATCGCACCGCTTGCTTTGCCTCCGCGCTCGCGCCGAACTGCCTTTCGATCGTTGGCGCACCCAGCCAGATCCGCATCCTGCAAGGCTCCCCCCGTCGGGAAAGAAAGGACGACGATCGCATTCTTCTGCTTTCCTCGCTCTCGGAAAAATCGCCCATTCAATACCAGCTTGCCATCGGTGAGCTGCTGGACGACAAGGAGCTGACCGACCGCCTGATCGGTCTGCGCACCGTTGGTGCTTACGGTCTGCTCTACGATCTTCTCTTTTTGACCGACAGCGTCTGGCTTGACGTTTCTTGCCTGTCGCGCGTCCGTGAGACGGTTCCGCTCAAGCTCCTGGCCTCGGGATATGCGGGCGACCGCCTGATCCGCGTTTCCGCATCCGACGTTCCCGCCGTTCTCGCACTGTCCAAGAGCTACGGCGTCCGCGCCTCCGTCTTTGGTATTACCACGGCCGACGGCAAGATCCGCATTTCCAATCAGAACAGCCCCGACGTCCTGCTTGACGCAGAGCTTCTCCGTATGCTCTGCCCCGTGACCCCCTTCGGTGCACGCCTGGAAAGCGAGGAGCCCACCGCCCCCCTGCAGATCTCGCACACCTGCGAATACAACGGCCAGTGCGCGTATCTTGCCGGAGACGCCGCGCCGACAAATGAATCCGTCACGTTGCTTGGCCGCGTTCACGCGGGCGGCTACGTTGAGGCAAAGGCCTCCCCCTTCCTCCAAGCCGTTTACGCCACGGTGGCACCGCTTTGCTCCCTGGCCGCCTCGGGCTGTGACTTTGCCGACATTCTGCTTCGCCCAAGCATGACCGTTGCCCCCGTTTCCGCAGACGAAGCCGAAAATGCATCCGCCGTTTCCGCCCTTCTCGGCTTTTACCGCGTGCAGACCGAGCTTGGCATTGCCTCGAGAGACTTGACCGTAACGAACGACGAACGCGCCCGTGCCGCAAGAGTCTCGGTCTTTGCCGAAGCCCCCGGAAGAGCCTGCCCCAGCCACTTTGCCCTGGCCGGAACGCGCGTCTATCTCTGGCAGCTCTCCGTCCAGGCCAACGGTATGCCTGATTTTGCCATGCTGCGCCGCGACCTTGCCTTTATTTCTGACCTGCGCAAAAAGGGTAACCTCCTCAGCGCACGTCTGCTCTGTGAGGAATCCCTGACCGACGGACTGAAGTCCATGCAGACCGAGGAGCTTTCCTGCCGCATCAAGAACGGCAGGACCGTCAGCGATCCGCCTTATCGGCTGGCACTTCTTCTGGAGACCAACGTCTTTATCCCGGCCGTGGTGGTCGGCGCCGTAACCGCTCTGCAGAAGAAGCCCGGAAAGCCGGTCCATACATCTTCTATTCCCGCTCCTAAGGAGTCTCGCATCTGGTCCGAGCGTCCTGAGATCTCTCTGCTTTCTGCCGCAAACGATCTCGCGGCGCATACGCTGACCGCGATCCTCAACCGCAAGGGGGCAAACGCACGTCTCTTTACCGCGCAGGACTCGGAGGAGCTTTCGCGTGCGATCCTCGGCTCACAGGTCCTGATCCTTTGCGGAAAGATCTCGCTCCCCAAAACGGCCAAGGTCTCCTTCGCCGTGGAAACCCTGCACAAGTCCGGTGGCGTGATCCTCTCGGCGGGAAGTGCCTCGCAGGAGGCGGATTTCTCCTTTGAAGGCGGAATTCCAAGCGACGTTTTGGATAAAATCTGCTCTTTTTCCGAATAATCTGTAAAAAAGAAGAAAAAAATTCAAAAAAACTCTTGCTTTTTTGAAAAAGGTATGGTATAATACCTCTTGTTGTAAAGTAAAAGCGCCGTCCCGGCATGGTCGGCAAAAGGTTTGTTTTTAGGAGGTGTCAAAAATGGCAAAATGTTGCATCTGTGGCAAAGGCGTTGTTTTCGGTCAGAATGTGTCTCACTCTCACCGCAAGACCAACAGAACCTGGAAGCCGAATATTCGCAAGGTAAAACTGGAAGGCAGCAAAGCGATCTACGTTTGCTCTCGTTGCCTGCGCACTATGAAGAAAGCATAATTGCAGACCCTGCAATAAAGAATAATGGCAGACACGGCGTGTCTGCCATTTTTTCTTCCCTTCCTTTTTCTCTATTTCAACGCAAGGAGGTTCCCTATGGAACAGGCAAAGATCGATCGCATCAACGAGCTCGCGAGAAAATCCAAGGTACAGCCCCTCTCCCCCGAGGAGGCCGCCGAGCAAAAGGCTCTGCGCGAGGAATATATCGCTGAATTCCGCGCAAGCTTTGGCGGTATCCTCTCCAACACCGTGGTGCAGTATCCCGACGGAAGCAGACGCTCCCTCGAAGACATCAAAAACGATAAACAGAAGAAATAAAGACCTCTCGCCCCGCAGAAAAAAAGCTCTGCTTGACGGCAAAGGGCTTTACAAAAGGGGCAAACTGTGCTATACTAAGATAATAAGATAGGAATATTCCGGAAGAAAGGAGGATCGGCTCTTGGATCGACAGGAAATACTCTATACCAAAGGCCCTCAGGAAACCGAGGACATTGGCGCGGAATTGGCAAAGCGTATGCAGGAGGATGCCTCCCTGCCCCCCTTTGTGGCGCTTTACGGCGATCTCGGCGTGGGCAAAACAGCCTTCGTCCGCGGATTTGCCTCGGTCTTTTCACCGGCCGCGGCCGTTCGCTCGCCCACCTTTGCCCTGGTACACGAATATCGGGGAGGCGGTAAGCAGCTCTTCCACTTTGATATGTACCGCATCGACTCGGAGGACGATCTGCTCTCCATTGGCTTTTACGACTACTGGGACAGAAACGGGATCTGCCTTGTCGAATGGAGCGAAAAGATCCCCTACGCCCTTCCCGAGGCGTATATCCGCGTTCTGATCGAAAAGAACGATCCCTCTTGCCCGGAGAGTCGAAGGATCACTCTGCAAGAGATCCGTGAGGAGTGTGCACATGAAAATTTTAGCTCTTGACAGCACCGCCACGGCCGCGTCCGTCGCACTTTGCGAGGACGACCGCCTGCTTGGCGAATACACCATACAAAACGGCAACACGCATAGTGAAACGCTTTTGCCGATGGTCGAATCCCTGCTCGGCTTCTTTGGTCTGACCGTGGGCGAGATCGATCTCTTTGCCGTCTCCACGGGCCCCGGCTCCTTTACCGGCGTCCGCATCGGCGTGGCCACCCTCAAGGGGCTCGCCTTCGGACAGGGCAAATGCTGCATCGGCGTATCCACCCTGGAGGCGCTGGCTGAGAATCTTGCCCACGCGGACGGCTTGATCTGCCCCGTGATGAATGCGCGCCGCAAGCAGGTCTACACGGCGCTCTTCCGCGCAAGGGACGGCAAGACCGAGCGTCTGCTCCCCGATTCGGCCATGGCCATCACCGAGCTTGACGCGCTGCTTGAGGCCTACCCCGAGCCGATCCGCCTCGTGGGCGACGGCTACGGCGTCACGCTTCTAGACCTGACCCATCCCGTGATCGCTATCCCCGACCGTCTGCGCAACCAGAGTGCCTATTCCGTGGCGCAGGTGGCACGCCGTCTTTACGCCGAAGGCGTACGCATGACCGACGCCGAGCTTGTGGCCACCTATCTGCGTCCCTCCCAGGCGGAGCGTGAGCGCCGGGAGCGCCTGCAGGCATCCGCCAAAGAATCCTGAACCAAAAAAGTGAGGTAACCGTAATGAACAAGAAGATCCTCTCCATCGGCTGCGACCACGCCGCCTATAACCTAAAGCTCAAGCTCATCCCCTACCTTGAGGAAAAGGGCTATGAGATCCTCGACGTGGGAACCGACTCCCCCGACAGCTGCGACTATCCCGTATTTGCCAAGCGCGTTTGCGAAAACATTCAAAACGGCGTTTGCGAGCTGGGCATTCTCATTTGCGGAACGGGCATCGGCATGTCCATGGCCGCCAACAAGCATCGCGGCATTCGTGCAGCCGTCTGCTCGGATACCTTCAGCGCAAGAGCCACCAGACAGCACAACAATGCAAACGTCCTCTGCTTCGGCGAGCGCGTGGTGGGCTACGGCATGGCCTGCGAGCTGGTCGATGCCTTCCTCGATACCCCCTTTGAGGGTGGAAAGCACCAAAGACGCGTGGATATGCTCACCGCGATCGAGGACGCAGAGAAATAAAAACAAAGCAACCGCACGCCAATTCTCGCAAGGAAAGGAAGGGAGAGCCCATGAAAACCGATGGAAGGCTTGTCACTCTGCTTGAGGAAACGATCGTCAAGCACCGCACCGTTGCCATTCTTCTGGCCGCAGGAAGCTCCACCCGTATGGGTAAGGCGCGCAACAAGCAGCTGGAGGTCATCGGCGGCGCCCCCGTGCTTGCGCATAGCCTTCTGGCCTACCAAAGATGCCCGCTGATCTCCGAGATCATCGTTGCGGCACGCCCCTGCGATTTTGACGCGATCGTTGACCTCTCAAAGACCTATGGCATCTCCAAGCTCCGCCACGTTGTGGCGGGAGGATCTACACGGCAGGAATCGGCCGAGCGCGCGCTGGAAAAGCTTGACGCCTCGGTGCGCTATATCGCCGTAGCCGACGGCGCACGCTGCCTCGTGACCCCCACGGACATTACGCGCGTCTGCCTGAAGGCTTATCGCAAGAAGGCCGCAAGTGCCGGGCATCTTGTCGCCGACACCGTCAAGCGCACGAACGCCGTGGGCGCGGTCAAGGAGACCGTGGACCGCACGGGACTCTGGCAGGCGCAAACGCCGCAGGTCTTTCACGCCTCGCTCTACCAGACCGCACTCCTGCGCGCCAAGGGCGACGGCTTTACCGCAACCGACGACAATTCCCTGATCGAGCATCTCGGCTATCGCGTCTACATGGTGGAATGCGGAGGGTTGAACATCAAGATCACCACCCCCGAGGACCTCACGCTTGCCGAGGCCATCCTGCGTATGCGAGAGGAGGAGAAGGCATGATCCCGGATATCCGCATCGGGCACGGCTATGACGTGCACCGCCTCGTTCCCGACCGCGATCTGATCCTTGGCGGCGTAAAGATCCCTTACGAAAAAGGCCTTCTTGGCCATTCGGATGCCGACGTGCTGACCCACGCCGTGATGGACGCGCTTCTCGGCGCGCTCGCGCTTGGCGACATCGGAAAGCATTTTCCCGACACCGATCCGCGCTATCGGGGAGCTGACAGCCTCTGCCTTGCCAAGGAGGTCTGCGCCCTTGTGCGCCGCGAGGGCTGGAGGATCGGAAATATCGACGCCACCGTTCTCGCGCAAGCCCCAAAGCTTGCCCCGCATATTCCGCAGATGCGCAAAAACCTCGCCGCCTGTCTTGGGATCGAGGAGGACCGCGTCAGCGTGAAGGCTACCACCGAGGAGCATCTCGGCTTTACGGGCGAGGGGCTTGGCATCGCCGCCCACGCCGTTTGCCTGCTGCTCTCCGAGAGCTGATCTATGCAAAGCACCGCAGAGGAACGGACAACCCTTTGCCAACGTCCCGCATTCTGATGCTCCCTTCCGTCTCCGCGATGCGCCCCTTACTGACAGAGTATGCCCCTTCTGCAAAAAATGACCGTATTCTCCACGCTTCGCCAACGCTCGTTGTGCGGGAAAGGACACGCCATGATCTATATTGCCCCTTCTCTTCTCTCTGCCGACTTTTCGGATCTTGCCAATGAGATCCGCCGCGTTTCGGAGGCAGGCGCACAGTACCTGCATCTGGACGTGATGGACGGCGAGTTCGTGCCCAACATCACCTTCGGTGCGCCCGTGATCACCTCCCTGCGCCGTTGCACGGGAATGGTGTTTGACGTGCATCTGATGATCCGCGAGCCCATTCGCTACATCAAGGATTTTGCCAAGGCGGGCGCCGATCTGATCACCTTCCATCTGGAAAGCTGCCAGGATCCGCGCAAGGTCATTCGCGAGATCCGCGAGCGCGAGATCCGTTGCGGTATCGCCATCTCGCCCGCGACCCCCGTCGACCTCGTTCTGCCCTATCTTGAGGAGGTGGACATGGTCCTTATCATGACGGTGGTTCCCGGCTTTGGCGGACAAGCGCTGATCCCCTCGTGCCTTGACAAGGTACGCTTCCTGCGCCGCTATGCCGATCGCCGCGGACTGACGATCGACATTGAGGTGGACGGCGGCATCAAGGAGGACAATATTGCCCTCGCGACCGAGGCAGGCGCAAACGTGATCGTTGCCGGCTCGGCCATCTTCGGCTCCAAAAAGCCGCGCTCCGTGATCGAGGGCATGCGCAAGGCCGCCGCCGAGCATCCCTTTCGCGGATAAGAAGGAATAGAAAAAGAAGCACAGCAGAAAAGACTTCCTGCTGTGCTTCTTTTTTTCGTCTTACGCCAGTCTTGACTCGAGATTTTTGCGGATCGCGCCGATGAAATCACGGGAATTGACCGCCGTGGTCTTCGTGCCTTCCACAACAAGGCCCACCAGATCCTTGGTCATGATGCCCTGCTCCAGCGTGTCAATGCAAGCACCCTCAAGAGCATCGGCAAAGCGGACAAGATCGTCAAGGCCGTCCAGCTCCCCTCTCTTGCGGAGCGCGCCCGACCACGCGTAGATGGTGGCGATGGGGTTTGTGGAGGTGTCCTCCCCCCTCAGATAGCGGTAATAGTGACGGGTGACCGTGCCGTGTGCGGCCTCGTACTCGTAATTTCCGTCGGGAGAAACGAGAACCGAGGTCATCATGGCCAAGGAGCCAAAGGCGGTGGAGACCATGTCGCTCATCACGTCGCCGTCATAGTTCTTGCACGCCCAAATGAAGCCGCCTTCACTGCGG
>JAFNVK010000075.1 GCA_017379815.1 Clostridia bacterium | reverse complement strand
GTCCTCGGTCAGCGTTGCCAGAACGGCCGCGCTGAAATACTCCAGCGGATCGACCTGCAGGTCTCCCACCGTCATTTCCAGGTGGAGGTGAGGCTCCTGGGCAAGCTCGAGCATCGCGCTTTCGCCCACGTAGCCGAGCAGCTCACCCTGCTTGACGACCTTGCCGACGGTCAAGCCCTCGGCCATCTCCTTGGCGAGGTTTTTGTAGACCGTGGTGCAATTTCCGGCGTGCGAGAGGGCGATGCACCAGCCCATCAGGGGATCCTCCCAGATCTGCTTTACGCTTCCGTCGGCAACGGCACACACGGGGGCGCTTGCCTCGGTGGTGATGTCAACGCCAAGGTGAATGCGGTAATCCTGCATGGTGGGCGAAAAGACCTGCACGTCCACGCTGTGCTTCTGTCCGAGCTTGCCCGAAACGGGGAGACCCAGCTCGGGGATCTTGCCGCCCGTGCTGTCGGCGGGGGGATCGGTCTCGGGCGCCTTGTCATTGCCCGAGGTATCGGGGGGCGTCTGGCTGCCGTCACCCACGGAGGTGTCGGCAGGGGGCGTGCCCGTGTCGATGGTGGCGCGGTTGGTTGCCGCCGTGATGGCCAGGACCACCGCGAGGGCCACCAGAATGACCACCGAGGAGAGATAGACCGCGCGGTTAACGCGCACCTGCTTCAGCTTTTTGAAGAATTCGGATTCCTTCCATTTGTTCCACATAGTTGAACGCTCCTTTGCATTTTCCGGATTTGGCGCTCACGCGTTCCGTGAGCCCTGCATCCTTATTCTTGCCGCTTTTTCCGTGATTATACAGTGCGCGGCAAAAACCCCTCGCGCTTGCGGTTGGAGGGCGGAAAATGCCGCATTTTTCTATTTAAGGAAGGATATTTTTTGCGTTATTCACGAGGGGTTCATATTTGCATGCTACAATAAACTTTATCTTGCAGATGATCGGCTGCGACGCCCGATCAAGTCAAAAACGAACGGAAGGATAGTTGTTTTCTATGATCAAAATAGAGCATCTTGTGAAAAACTACGGCACGAGCTGTGCCGTGGACGACATCAGCTTTGAGGTGGAGAAGGGTGAGATCGTTGGCTTTCTCGGCCCGAACGGCGCAGGAAAGAGCACCACGATGAATATTCTGACGGGATATCTCTCCTCGACCTCGGGAAAGGCGTCGATCGCCGGCGTGGATATTCTGGCCGATCCTCTTGCCGCCAAGCGTCAGATCGGCTACCTTCCCGAGCAGCCCCCCCTCTATCCGGACATGACGGTGGAGGAGTACCTCGACTTTGCCTACGAGCTGAAGGGCTGCACCCTGGATCGCCGTGCGCACCTGGAGCAGATCTGCGAAACCGTTAAGATCAAGGACGTGCGCCACAAGGTGATCCGCACCCTTTCCAAGGGCTATCGCCAGAGAGTGGGTATTGCACAGGCGCTGGTGGGCAATCCCGCGGTCATCATCTTCGACGAGCCGACCGTCGGTCTTGACCCCAAGCAGATCATCGAGATCCGCAACCTCATCCGAGGTCTCGGAAAGGACCACACCGTGATCCTGTCCACGCACATTCTGCAGGAGGTGCAGGCGGTGTGCGACCGCATCGTGATCATCAACAAGGGCAAGATCGTGGCGAACGAGAGGACCGAGAACATCTCCAACGTGGTGATGGACAACCGTCGCTTCCACGCCAAGATCGCAGGACCGCAAAAGGAGGTCCTCTCCACCCTGCGCGCCCTCCCCGGAATTGCCTACGCCGAGGTGCTGGCCGAGCGCGAGGGAGACGCCTATACGTATCTCGTGGAGAGTGAGCTTGGCGTGGATATCCGCAAAAAGCTCTTCTTCCGTCTGGCCGAGCGCAACTGGCCCTTGATCGGCCTGGAGTCTCTCGGCATGAATCTCGAGGACATCTTCATCAGCGTGGTGGACAAGTCCGAGGAGCGCAAGGGTGCACGCGCCCATCAGCCCGAGCGCCAGAGACGCCGCCAGAGAGACCGCAGCCACCTTGAGCAGGAGCTTGGAGAGAGCCTTTTTGAGGAGGCCAAGCGCCGCCGCACGGAGGAGTCCCTCGGGGAGAATGAGGACGAGTAAGGCCGTCCCGGATACTGAACACGAAGAAAGGAATATACAGATATGCTTGCCGTCTACCGCAAAGAGATGCGCTCCTACTTTATCAACCCCATCGGCTACATTTACCTGGGGATCTTCCTGGTGTTTTCCGCGCTGTTGTGCTGCTACACCACGATCATCTCGGGCACCTATAATACCTCGTCCTACTTCTACATGATGATCTTTGCCTTCATCATCCTCATTCCCATCCTTACCATGCGCCTCTTTGCCGAGGAGCGGAAGATGCGGACCGAGCAGATGCTCCTGACCGCGCCCATTTCGCTCACGGGCATGGTGCTGGGAAAATATTTTGCGGCGCTGACCCTTTTCCTTGGCGGCGTTCTGCTCTCCTGCCTCAACTTCCTGCCCCTGTACGTCATCGCATCGGTGGAGCGGCAGGGAACGAGTGAGACGCTGACGCACGTTGGCCCCGTGACGGGAGAAATCGTGGGCGGTGTGATCGCCCTCTGCCTGCTCGGTGCGGCCCTGATCGCCGTGGGCATGCTGATCTCTGCCCTGACCGAGAACCAGCTTTCGGCCGCCGTGGTGACCATTGGCGTGATCGCGGCGATGGTCCTGCTCAATATGCTCAATCTTCTTACCGACAGCGACGGTCAGCCGCTGATCTCGGGCTTTGCCGTGCGCTCCGTGATCGATTGGGTGTCGGTTCTGAGCCGCTTCAGCGCCTTCCTCAACGGCGTTTTTGACTATGCGGCCATTCTCTACTATGCGTCGCTGTCCTTTATCTTCGTCTTCCTCACCGTCCGCGTTTACGAAAAGCGCCGCTGGGGCTGATCTTTTGCGGAGGAGAAAGAATCGATGAAAAAACACCTTTTCCGAAACCGCAGGATGCGCTACGGCGGCATGACGGTGCTTCTGACCGTTCTGGTCATCACGGTTACGGTTCTGGCCAACGCCGTGTTCAGCACGCTCGCCGAGCGGCATCAGTGGTATACGTATTCCGTAAAGGAGATCGATTACCGGGTCACCGAGGCCAGCTACGATATCCTTGCCGGTGCCTTTGCCGAGGCGAAGGAGGCCGGACGCGAGGATCGCGTGCGCGTGCTCTTCTGTGATCTGGACGCCAACGTCGTTGCAAACGACACTCTGCGCTACGTTTACATGACCGCCACGCTTCTGGCCGAGCGCTTCCCCGAGCATATTGCGGTGGAGTGCCACGACATCTGGAGCGATCCCACCTCGGTCAGACCCTATACCAAGGTCACCGATCCCGTGACGGGGGAGGAGACCGAGTCCGCCATCACCTCCACCTGCGTCATTCTCGTGGCGGGTGACTATTATCGCGTTTACACCCTGCAGGAGTTTTACGTCTTCAAGGAGGGGGATGCGAATCAGCTCTGGGCCTATAACGGCGAAAAGAAGCTGACGGCAGGTCTTTTGCGTGCCGTGGGCGAGCGGAATGCCAACGCCTATATCATGACCAACCACGGCGAGACCTTCTACGATTACGAAATGCTTTATCTTCTGGACGATGCGGGCTATACGATCTCCTATATCGACCTCTACAAGGAGAAGATCCCCGCGGACTGCGATCTGCTGGTGAGCTACAATCCCACGGCGGATCTGGCACACGACGGCCTGTCTGCGGTCTCGGAGATCGAGGTGCTGGAGGAGTACCTCTCCGGCGACGGCAAGCAGCTGATGGTCTTCCTCGGCAACGCCTCGCCCGCACTTCCCAATTTCGAGGCCTTCCTCTCGGAGTGGGGCTTTGCCTTTGACTATGCGACCGACACGGTCGGCGGCGGAGCCTACCGCTACATGATCCAGGATGCGGCCCAGTCCCTGACCTCGGACGGCTATACCATCTACGGCGACGCCGTTTTGCGCGGCCCGTCGGGCGAGCTCCTTGACGGACTTTCGCGCAGCAACGTCTTTAAGAACGCCACCTCCATGCACGCCGCACAGGGCTACGTCAGCCAAGGCGCGAGCGGAAGCTACCAAAAGGGTGACCGCACGCTCCTGAGCCTTTACGAGGCGGGAGAGTCCTCCGTGGCCTGGGCCAACGGACGGGCGGTGGCCGACGGAGAGGGCAGAATGCTGCTCGGCGTTACCGAGCAGAGCCGCGGCGGAGCCACCTCCCGCGTGGCCGTGGCCTCCTCCTGCGAGTTTGCCTCGGAAAGCTTTTTGCAGTCTGCCGTTTACGGCAACACCGACACTCTGCTGCGGCTCTGCCGCGTATTTGGCATGGAGCATCTGCCCGAAGGATTGATCATCAAGCCCTTTGATACCGCAAGCATCAGCATGATCACCACCTCGCAGATGCTGGTCTGGACCCTGACACTTACCCTGACGCCCGCGATCCTGCTCACGGCCATTGCCGCCGTGGTCCTGATCAAGCGGCGCCGAGCCTGACGGAAAGGAGCGTTACCGATATGCATCATGAAACCGTCGGCCGTTTTGGCCGTCGCTCGCTCTCCGCGGCCGTTACGGCAGGCGTGATCGCCCTGGTGATCCTTGCCAATATTCTTCTTTCCTTTTTGCTCTCGGCGACCCGAGGGTACACCGACATGACCAGCGAGGAGATGTATACGCTGACCGAGCAGGCGCGCCGTCTGCTTGCCACCACGCTGGATCAGGTCAACGACAGCCGTCCCGAGAAGGATCCCGTTGAGGTGGAGATCATCTTCTGCGCCGACCCGGATATGCTTCTTTCCAACGAGCTGACGCGCTATATTTACTACACCGCGCTGCAAATGGAGCGCGTGCGCCCCGAATCGGTCAAGGTATCCGCGATCAACGTCTGGCAAAACCCTTCGGCCGTTGACGCCTACCGCATCGATTCTCATTCCTCGATCTACCAGAGCAACATCATCATCGCCAGCGGAACCGAGTTTCGCATTTATTCGCCCTCGGCCTTCTACCGTTGGGATAATACGGGCTATTACGGCGAGCAGGTCTTTTTGCAGGGCATTCTTGCCGTGACGCAGACCGAGTCGCCCATCTGTGCCCTCACGGTGGGGCACGGCGAGGCCTTTGAGACCGAGGAGGGACGTGCGCAGTACAGCACCCTCATCTCGATCATCGAGTCGGCCGGCTACGAGGTGCAGCTTCTGGATCTTTCCCGCGAGGAGATCCCCGAGAACTGCCGCCTGATCCTGACGATGGATCCGCAGACCGATTTTCTCTCCTCCTTTATGACCGACAGCAGCGTTTCCGAGATCAAAAGACTGGACGCCTACCTCGCCGAGGACAATGCGTACATGATCTTTGCCGATGCGGACACGCCTTACCTGCCCAATCTTGAGACCTATCTTGAGGAGTGGGGCATCGTCTTTTCCCGCTATCAGACGCTGGACGCCAACGGCCGTGAGTGGGAGGGAAGACTGAATCTTCTCGATCCCGCCAACAGCATCAGTGCCGACGGATCGCTCTTCTACGGCGATTACGAGACCGAGGCTCTGGGAGGCGGCATCACCGAGGATATGCGTGAGATGGGCGGCTCGCCCAAGGTCATCTTCGGCAACGCCACAGGCATAGCGTATTCTCCTCTCTATCAGCAGAACTACGTGCTGGCGGACGAGGACAAGGGAACTGGAGCGTTTACCACCGCGATCTTCCAATCCTCGGGACACACGCGTGAGGTCTACGATCTCTTCCGTGCGAGCAACAGCGCTCTGGCACACGCCAAGAACCAAGACGGACTGCTGCTTGACGCCAACGGAGACCCCGTGGCGGCCGACACGCTCGGCTCTTATCGCCTGATGACCATCACCATGGAGACGCGTCTGCTCAGTGAGGGCAACGGCATGATCTCCAACATCAACAACGCGACCTACGTTTGTGCCGCAGGCTCAACGGCCTTTGCCGGCAACGAGGCGCTGGCCACCAACGCATACGGCAACACCGACGCGCTCCTCTCGCTCCTGCGCACCATTGGTCTTGATCTGCAGCCCGTGGGTATCGAGATCAAGCCCATGTCCTTCATCGAGATCGGAGGCCAGGGCAGCAGTGAGGATTTTGCCGATTACTACAACGCCTCGCTGATCACCGGATGGACGGTGGCGCTGATGCTGATTCCCGCCGCTCTTGCCGTGGCGGTCGGCTCTGCGGTGCTGATCCGCAGACGGGCTCGCTGATCCTTCTTAAGCACCCCGACGGGTGCGCGATTCGAAACGAAAGGAATACATCGAAACGCGGATGAAACAAACAGAAACGATAATCAACCTGATTTTTGACCCCGCAAAGGGAAGAGTCTCTCTTTCCAGCCGTGAGGCCACGCTCGGCAAGCCGCTTGGTGCGCTCCCTGAGCCCGTGCGGCCGGGCTACGCCTTTGCGGGCTGGTACTGTGGCGAGGAAAGGATCACGTCCTCCACGGTGCTGACCGAGGAGGAGGATCTCCGCCTTACGGCTCGCTGGAGCCGCGTGCGGGGCGATCGCAGCAAAACCCTTTTGCAAAAGCAGAGGCTTGCCGCCATTCTGCTTGGCGTGATCGCACTCTCCCTGATCTTTTCTCTGGTCTACGTCAATGCCGTGCAGGACTATACGCTGGTGGACACCTACTACGAGTCTGACGGTACGCGCGTGACGCAGAAATACTACGTCCGCAAGCGGGCAGGGGCTTACGGGCTCTACGACCGCCGCGGCAACGCCGTGGAGCAAAACGAGGACGGCTATTACATCGTTCTCGGCGGAAACCAGTACGAGGTGGACCCTAAGACGGGTGAGTCCTCGCTCTATGCGGCAGTCGACTACGAGATCGAGGGGGAGGAGAGCGTGCTTTACGAGCGCGTTCTGATGTTCCCCCAGATCAAGCAGGACAATATGCATTCCATCAAGGTCACCAACGAGCACGGCTCCTTCCGCTTTTACCGCGGTGAGGACGGCGAGGTCTACCTTGAGGGAACCGAGGAGACGAGCGCGACCTACGATCCCGAGCTTTTTCCCAGCCTGTGCGTCAGCTGCGGCTATACCCTGGCC
>JAFNVK010000074.1 GCA_017379815.1 Clostridia bacterium | reverse complement strand
GTGAATTGATCCACGTCGTTCATCATGCGGCTGACCGTTTCGCCTACCGCGTGACGGTCAAGATAGGAGAGCGGAAGGCGTTGCAGCTTTTCAAAGGCCTGGCGGCGAAGCTTGTGCACCATGGCGTAGGTGATGCGGTTGTTGAGCACGTTCATCAGCCATTGGCAGAGCGCGCAGAGCAGAGCGCAGACGCCGATCTGCAGAGCAATGGCGAGCACGCCGTCCAGATCCACAAGTCCCCGATCGATCATCAGGTCAATGGCGTCTCCCGTCAGGAGCGGAATATAGAGGGTGAGCAGAACGCTTCCCAGCGCGAACAGGAGCGAGAAGAACAGGGATGCGCGATGTCCGCCCAGCTCGCGCAGAACGCGGGCGGCGGTGCGTCGGTCAAAGCCGAGCTTCTTTTTCGGTGCTTTCATGCCTTCTCCACCTCCCGTCTGTATTGCGATTCATGGATCTCACGGTAGACCTCGCAGGTGGTGAGAAGCTCGTCGTGCGTGCCCATTCCCACGCATTCGCCGTCCTCAAGGACCAGGATCTTGTCCGCGTGGCGAATGGAGGAGGTGCGCTGCGAGATGAGCAGAACGGTGGGGGAATCGGGAAGCGTGCGCAGGGCGTGCCGCAGAGCGGCATCCGTGGCGTAATCCAGCGCGGAGGAGCTGTCGTCCAGAATGAGAATGGGGGCGCGGCGGACGAGAGCGCGGGCAATGGTCAGGCGCTGGCGCTGGCCGCCCGAAAGGTTTTTGCCGTTTTGCGAGACGGGGGCGTCAAGTCCGCCCTCCTTTTCCTCCACAAAGCTCTTGGCCTGTGCGCGCTCAAGTGCCTCCCAAAGCTCCTTGTCGGTGGCCTTCTGGTTACCCCAAAGGAGATTGGAGCGTACCGTGCCCGAAAAGAGGGTCGCCTTCTGGGGAACGATGGCGATGCGGTCGCGCAGATCCGAAAGGGAATACGCGCGCACGTCCTGTCCAAGGACGTACACCTCTCCCTCTGCGGGATCGTAAAAGCGGGGAATGAGATTGGCCAGGGTGCTTTTTCCCGAGCCGGTCGAGCCGATGATGCCAACCGTTTCGCCGCGGCGTGCGGAAAAGGTGATGCCCGAAAGCGAGGGCTCACCGCTACCCGTGTAGCGCATGGAAACGTTGCGGAAGGAAAGCACCTCGTCGCCATCCTCCGTAGGCGTTTCTCCCGTTTCGGGAGCGGACATACTGATGGGGGCGTCCAGGACGTCGCTGATACGGCGTGCCGAGGCGAGCGCCTTGTTGACGGTAAAGACGGTATTGGCCAGCTTGATCAGCTCCACGAGGATCTGTGCCATATAGTTGGTCAGGGCAACCACGTCACCCTGGGTCATGCCGCCCTCGTAGACCGTGTGGGCGCCGCTTTGCAGGATCAGGATCACGCCGAGGTTCACGAGAACGAGCGTCAGGGGGTTCATCAGCGCGGAGATCCGGCCTACGCGGTTCTGGATGCGGTTATGTGCGTCGTTTGCCTCACCGAAGCGGGCGATCTCCTCGTCCTCCTTGCGGAAGGCGCGCAGCACGCGTGCGCCGGTCAGATTCTCACGGGTCAGCGCGGTGACGCGGTCGAGATTGCTCTGCACGCCGCGGTAGAGCGGAATGCTCTTGAGCATGATCGAAAAGATGACCACGGCAAGCAGGGGAATGATCAGAAGGAAGATCCACGCGCTTCCCGGATGTACGGCAAGTGCCATGACGAGCGCGCCAAGCACGATGATGGGGGAGCGCAAAAGCAGGCGCAGGGTCAGATTGACGCCCGACTGCACCTGATTGACGTCTGCGGTCATGCGCGTGATGAGCGTGGCCGTGCCGATGCGGTCGGTGTCGGTATAGGAAAAGCGTTGGATGTGGGCAAAGAGATCGCGGCGCAGATGCGTGCTGAAGCCCACGGCGGCGCGTGCCGCGTAATACTGTGCCACCAGCGAGCAGCCAAGGCCCACGAGGGCAAAGCCCACGAGAACGAGGCACATGGCAAGCACGTAGGGCTTGTCCGCGTTGGCGATGCCAACGTCGATGATCCGCTTGACCACCAGCGGAACGAGCAGATCAAAGATCGCCTCCAGAAGCTTGAAGAGCGGACTGATCACCGTTTCCTTGCGGTAGGGGCGGAGATACTTGAGCAGCTTTTTCATATCAGCAAGGCATTCCTTTCCGAATTGCAGATAAAATCGTCCTAACCTTATTATTATACTCCCTTTTTTTCTTCATTCATAGTTTTATCGCATGAACAAATTGTGAATGATTTTGAAACAAGCGGAGAAAAGAAAAAGGGAGGGCGTCTCAAGAGATAGGATTGAGACGCCTCCCGAAGGATCATGCACGCTTGCGTGGATGGCGGCGCTTTGGCCGTTGGCGCAGAAGAAAGGCTCCGCTCACCGAGAGCAGCAAAAGCGCGACGTGCAACAGGCAGGAGATCAGCGCGGAATACCCCGAGGCCTCACCTCGGAAGAGCAGGGAGAGGGGAAGCATCAGCAAAAGCAGACCTGCGCCGTTTTCCAGCCCGCAGAGCAGCGCCCCCGTGCGGTGGATGCGCATAGCGATCCCACCGCCGAAAAAGGCGGTGAGCGCACAGAGCAGAAGCCCCGTGGGGGGAATAAGCGAGAGTGGATCGGCCGAAAAGGAGAGCGCCAGTGCGCCGACGAGCAAAAGGAGCGCACCAAGCCCCACCGTCAGCAAAAGTGCCTTCAGGCTGTCTCGCAAAAAGCGGCGCGGAGTTTCCTCCGTTTGGCGCTTGGCGGCTCGTTTCCTTCCCGTCTTGGCGGATGCGCGTGTTGAGCGTTGCATAAAAAACCTCCGTGTGAAAAGCGTTGCCGATACAACCTATTCACACGGAGTGCTGTTTATGCGTGGGGAAGGATCAATCTGCGTCCTCGGCCTTGACGTCCACGCGGCTGATGGCGCTCTTGAGGATGCGGATGCGGGTGAGATCGCGGGAGGTCTCGATCACGCAGGTCTCCTCCTTGATGCTGACGACCTTGCCGATGATGCCGCCAATGGTGGTGATCTCATCACCAACGGTCAGGCTGTTGCGCATGGCGTTGATCTCCTTCTCCTGCTTCTTCTGGGGACGGATGGCAAAGAAATAGAAGGCCACGAACACGACGGCCATCAGGAGCAGCGTGCCAAGACCCATCAGATCTCCTCCGCCGGTGGTGGCGGCTTCCAGAGCGAATACGTTGAGCATAGATAATTTCCTCCAATACTTGCATAGATGCTACCATTATACCCTTTTTTCTGTGAATATGCAAGGGGATATTTGTAAATATTTTCCCCGCGATGCGGATTTTTCCCCGATTTGCAGAAAAAAACGCCGACGCTCGGACAAAAACGCGCGGAGAACTTGCATTTTTCGCGCGGATATGCTATACTATAAGCAAGGAATGCTTGCGCATCGGCTCGGCCGTGTGCGGAAAGGAACGTATGAAAAAGAAAGAGTATCTGGAATGCGGAAGGGTGATCAACGTGCACGGCTTCCGCGGAACCGTCAAGCTGGAGTCCTGGTGCGATTCGCCCGAGATTCTGGCCCGCCTTTCCACGGTGTGGGTCGCACGCGGGGAGGGCTATGCCCCTATTCGCGTCAAGAGCGCGTCGGTCTTCCGTCAGTTCGTTCTGATGGATCTTGAGGGCGTGGACACGGAGGAAAAGGCCAACGCCATGCGCGAAACCGTCCTCTATGCGGATCGGAAGGAGCTTCCCTTGGAGGAGGGCGACCACTTCATCGTGGATCTGATCGGTCTTGAGGTGCGCCACGCCGACAGCGGAGAGCGCCTTGGCGAGCTTTGCGACGTCAACACCCGCGGCGCGCGCGATCTCTACGTCGTTCGCACCGCAACGGGAGACTACATGGTGCCCGCCGTGCCCGAATTCGTGGTGCGGATCGAGGAGGACGCCGTTTACATCCGCCCGATCCCGGGACTTCTGGACGGAGGAGCGGAGAACGTATGATGCGCTTTGATATTATGACCCTGTTTCCCGATCTTGTCGGGACGGTGCTTGGCGAGAGCATCATCGGGCGCGCCCAGAAGAGCGGCGCGATCTGCGTACGGACGCACAACATTCGCGACTATTCCGAGGATAAGCACCGCCGCGTGGACGATACGCCCTACGGCGGAGGCAAGGGGATGCTGATGATGGCACCCCCCATCTACAACTGCTATACGGCGATCCTTGAGGAGCAGGCAGGCGAGGGCTTTTCTCCCAAGGCGAGGCGCGTGATCTATCTTTCCCCCACGGGCAAGGTTTTGACGCAGGCGCGCGCGGCCGAGCTGGCGAGGGACTACGACAATCTGATCCTGCTTTGCGGACATTACGAGGGCGTGGATCGGCGCATCGTGGACGAGATCGTGGACGAGGAGATCTCTATCGGCGATTTCGTGCTGACGGGCGGCGAGATCCCTGCCTGCATTCTGACCGACTGCGTGGCGCGCCTTGTGGACGGCGTGCTTTCGGATGCCGAGTGCTACGAGAAGGAAAGCATCTCCTCGGGCCTTCTGGAATATCCGCAGTATACGAGGCCTTATGAGTTCCACGGCGTAAAGGTGCCCGACGTGCTGATCTCGGGACACCACGCCAATATTGACCGCTGGCGCGAGGAGCAGGCGCTTGAGATGACCGAGCGGCTGCGCCCCGATCTGCTTGCCGAGGACGGAAAAAGCGAATAACCAAAGCAATAGACCCCTACATAATTCCCGCAGAACGGGAGGACGTAGGGGCCTTTTTTTGCGCAAAAGGAAGACGCGTGCCTCCCTTCGGGCAGAGAAGAGAGGTGCGTTATGCAGGGCAGTCGGATACTGGAATGGGCGGAGGAGCTTTCGGATCGCTTTGCGCGTGCGGTAGGCGAGAGCGCGATTCTGCGATGGCTTTGCACGCGTGCACCGAGGATCGGCTCTGCCTTCGGGCGCGGATGCTTTTTTCGGCTCTTTGACGGGGATCGCTTTCTCGGCCGAGTCTCCGCCCGTTGCGCGCGCAAGGGCCTTGCCGAGCGCTTTTGCTTGGGCGTCGGCAAACGTCTTCTTTTGACGTCTGCCTCCTCCTTCGCCCTCTTCTTCGCCTTTTACGGAGCGGTGTCGGCGGTCCTGCTCTCGGTAGGCGAAGGCACGTCGATCTCCTTTGGGTCGGTCCTTTCGCTTTCCTTCCTGCTTGCCTCCCTGCCTCTTTTGCATTTGGAAACGCCGATGGGCGCGCTGATTGGGCAGAGTGCCGCCGGTCGAGCACTTCTGCGCTTTTGCGCGCTCCCGGAGCCTCGGACCTCTGCGGGAGAGCACAAGGAGAGGGGGCGTTTTTCGTGGGCGTCCATGCTTTTTGGCATAGGGGCAGGCTTTTTCGCTCTTTTGCAGCCCCTTTGCCTTCCGATGATCCTTTTGCTCCTTTTCGGGCTTGCGCTTTTGCTTCGCGTACCGGAGCTGCTGCTCCTGCTTCTCGCGGCGGGGCTTCCGCTTTTCGGCTTTTTCTCACACCCTACCTATCTTTTGCTGGGGCTTACGCTTCTTCTTGAGATCGCCTTTCTGC
>JAFNVK010000073.1 GCA_017379815.1 Clostridia bacterium | reverse complement strand
TCTTTGTCTGCGCAAGCCGCGGATGTGGGGAAGCCGCAGGCGTGCTCTGCTTTCCTCGGCCGTAGCGGCAGGCGTGCTTGCGCTCCTGATCACGCTCAACGCGCTGCTTGCGCTTTTGCCCTTTTCGGTGCGCAACCTGCGCGTGAACGGAAACGATTTCTTCACGCTTTCGGCAAAGACGCTGGATTTTCTCGATACGATCGAGGCGGACGTGAAGATCTATTGGTTCGTCGATGGCGGTGAGCTGAGCGCGGACAGAGATCTGCACACCTATCTTTTGCGTTACGTTTCCGCGTCTCCCCGCCTGACGCTTGAGATCCTGGATCCCGACGACGCGGAGGACTTTCAACAGACGCACTCTGCCATCACGCCGGAGGATATGACGCTGGTCGTGGAGGGCCCCGAGCGCTACCGCCAGATCGCGGTAGAGGAGATGACCTACTACGAGAACGCTCAGCTGGGACTGACGCTCTCGGCGGCGGAGTATCAGTATAGCCTTCTGGCCTACCAAAGCGGTGACACGCAGAACGAGTATTACACCTACGGACAGTATCTGACGCTCTATTCGGCCTATACCAAGGCCTATTTTGACGGCAACGCCGTTCTCTCCCGTGCGGCACGCTTCGTGGCGGCCGAGACGATCCCCTACGTGGGCGTTTTCTCAGCGGACAAGGCCACCATGCCCGACACCGCGCTTCTTTCCATGATGGAGGAATACGGCTACGGTCTGCGCGGCGTTCCCAAGCTTTCCGAGATCCCCACGGAGTGCGATCTGCTTGTGCTGATCGCTCCCAAGACCGATCTGAGCGAGAGTGAGGCGGCAGGGCTTCGTGCCTATCTTGCGGGGGGAGGAAGACTTCTCCTTGCCACCGCCCCCGGGGGCGCGGATCATCCGAACCTGCGTGCGGTGCTGGCCGAATACGGACTTTCCGCACCGACGGGTCTGCACATCGTCTGTGAGGACGATCCGAATTATTTTGTGTACGGAGAGGGCTATGCCTATCCCTACTATATCTGGTCGCATCTGGCCTCTCACGCGATCACGACCGGCTTTGATGCGGAGCTCTTGACCATCAGCGCGCACGCGATCACCCTCAGACCGATCGACGGCGTGCGTCAAACGCCTCTGCTCTATACCTCCTCCAAGGGATTTGTGGTGGAGTATGCAAGCGAGGGATCCTCCGGAAAGCCCTCCGAGGATCGCGACAAGTATCTGACCGCCGTGCTTGCCGAGAAGGGGGATTCCGCTCTGCTCTGGATCGCCTCCACGGGCACGCTTTCGGACTTTGCCAACGTGCAGTCCAAGGGCGGAAACTACCTTTGGCTCCATAACGCTATGGATTATTTGATGGACATTTCCACTGAGACGCTTCCCATCACGGGAGAGCTTATGCCAACCGACGTGCTTCGCGTCAAGGTTGGCGTGCTTGCCGCCTTCTGCGTTATCGGTGCGCTCGTGCCGATCGGCGTATTGGCTGCAGGCGGCGTGCGTCTTCGTCTGCGCAAGAAAAGATCGCTTTCCTGAGGCTTGCCGAGGGAAGAAAGGAGAACCTCTATGAATAAGCCCGTATTGATGATCGTGATCCCCGTTTACAACGAGGAGAGCGTGCTCCCCTTGACGGCGCCTCGCTTTTTGCAGGTGCTTCAGCGCATGATCGGGGAGGGCATGATCGATCCGACAAGCCGCGTTCTGTTCGTCAATGACGGCAGCCGCGACGGCACGTGGAGTCTGATCCGCACGCTGGCAGGGCAGGACGAGCACTTCGCAGGTCTCTCGCTCAGCCGCAACCGCGGACACCAGAACGCGCTCCTGGCGGGACTGATGTACGCGCGCGAGCGTTGCGATATTACCGTCAGCATCGACTGTGACGGTCAGGACGACGAGGGCGCGATGGTAGAGATGGTGCGCAAATATCTGGAGGAAGGGTGCGAGGTGGTGTACGGCGTTCGCCGTGCACGGGATACCGACACCGTCTTCAAGCGTGCCACCGCGCAAGGGTTTTATAAGGTGATGCAGGCGCTCGGCGCGGAAACGGTCTACAATCACGCCGACTACCGTCTGCTCTCGCGTCGCGCGCTGGACGGCCTTGCGGAGTTTCCGGAGGTCAATCTCTATCTGCGCGGCCTCGTTCCGCTGGTGGGATACAAGAGCGGAACCGTTTATTACGACCGTGACCGGCGTCTGGCGGGAGAGAGCCATTACCCTCTGCGCAAGATGCTTGCCCTGGCGGGCAACGGCATCACGAGCCTTTCGGAGAAGCCGATCGCGCTGATCGGCTCGCTTGGCGGACTTTGCCTTGGCGGCGGACTTGTTGCGCTCCTCGTGCAGATGATCCTTTCGCTTTGCGGCTGTGGGGTTGCCGGATGGGGCTGGGTGCTTTCGGCCATGGTTACGCTCTGCGGACTGCAGCTCGTGGCCATCGGCGTCGTGGGCGCTTACGTCGGCCGCATCTACATGGAGACCAAGCACCGCCCGCGCTACATCATCGCCGAAACGACCGAGGATTTGGAATAAGGCGAGACATAGAAAGAAGGACGGAAAGCATAACGCTTTCCGTCCTTCTTTATTTCTTTTTTTACGCCTTGGTCTCGCAGTAGATGCAGCGGTAAACGGGGGTCTTGGCGCCGGTGAGGCGGAAGACGTGCGGCAGCTCCTGCTCGGTGGTGGTGATGCAACGCGGATTCTTGCATTTGATCACGTCCTTGACCTCGGGCGGAAGAGTTAAAGCCTTCTTCTCTACGCGCACGCCGTCGCGGATGACGTTGACCGTGATGCCGGGGCAAAGCACGGCCAGAACGTTGAGGTCGGTGTCGATGGGGGCGTCGATCTTGATGATGTCCTTGCGTCCCATCTTGCGGCTTCCCACGTTCTGCAGGATCGCCACGGGGCAATCCCGTCCGTCAAGCTCGAGGAAGTGGTAGATCTCCATGGCCTTGCCTGCCGTGATGTGGTCAAGCACGATGCCGTTCTGAATTTCGTCGATGTGCATGGTCGCTTCTCCTTTCCCTCGGCGTCAAAGACCGAGAAGCGCCAGAATGAGCGCCATGCGGATGTATTTTCCGTTGAGCGCCTGGCGGAAATAGCAGGCTCGGGGATCGGCGTCCACCGCCGTGGAGATCTCGTTGACGCGGGGCAGGGGATGCATCACCGAGAG
>JAFNVK010000011.1 GCA_017379815.1 Clostridia bacterium | reverse complement strand
GTTCGCCCGCGGGCGTTCAAAGAACGCCCCTACGGATAAACAAAAATTGATATGCAGAAAGCAAAGATTAACCCCGACAGATTTTCAAGGTCTGTCGGGGGTCGTTTATTCAGTTAGATAAATTGGAATTTGTTTATTTCCTTTTCTTCGGTTCGGGCAGTTCTTCGTACATTGCCTCAAATAGCTTGTTCAAGAAATCTCTGTCCTCAATATCTTCCACAAGGAGCATTTCCTTTGCCCCTTCGTATGGGAGTTCTTTTTGTGCTTCGGGCATCAATGCAATCGCTGACGGCGTAGGCTTGACGAGCAGACGGTTATCGTAAATACCGCCAACAACCTTGCCACCGTAATAAAGCACATATTCTCCCATCATAGCACGAGCAGTCAGACCGCTACATTGATCTACAACGAACTCCATATATTCTTTACTACTTGCCATAATTACCTCTACAAATTCTTATTTACAGTTGTGTTTTATCGCCAGTTTCGCCTTTGTATTACAAAGGCTGCGGGCAAAGCCCATACCCCTCAGGCTGCACTATCCAAAGGCTCCCTCCGGGAGGGAGCTGTCAGCGAAGCTGACTGAGGGAGAGTGCGTTACAATGAAGTTAGCGCAAACCTAAAGTCACGCAGGCTCCTTCCGTCACGGCTACGCCGTGCCACCTCCCTCTCGGAGGGAGGCTTTTCGTTAATTCCATTATAACACAAATCGGCAGAGAAAACAAGTTCTCTGCCGATTTTTTGTGTCCGCAAACTCTCCGTTAAGAACAACAGAGAAAAGCGTTTGCCTTCTTTTCGTCATTTCCCGTTGGCGTAAAAAACCTTTGCGGCGGCGATCAGGCTGTAATTTTTGCTGCCGACGGAGATGGCTTCCCATTGCTCGGGCGAGCCGGTGTAATAGATCGCGCGCAGGTAGGCACAGTTATAAAAGGCCATTTCGGCGATCTCGGTGGTCACCGTGTAGATGGTCAGCTCGCTCCCTGCGCGCATGGGCGGATAAAGGATCAGCGTGGCGGCATCTTTCGAATACAGAATGCCGTCAATGTCGCGATAATGAGCATTCTGCGCATTAACCGAGATATACATGAGGTTTTTGCACGCCGAAAAGGCAAGCTCGCCGATCTCGACAACGCTTGCGGGGATCTGAATGGCGGTCACGGTCGAGCAACCAAAGAAGGCGCCGCTGTCCACGGAGACCACGCGCTCGCCCGAGGGGGCGTATTCCGGGATCACCACGCAGGCGTCAATGCAGGTGCCGATGCCAAAAACGCGGCAGGTGCCGTTGCGGTTGCTCACAAAGGAGAGGCCGTTGCTCACGTCGGGCAGAAGCGTCTCAGGCTCGGTTTCTTCTTCGCTTTCCTCTTCACTTTCCGTCGGAGAGGAGTCGATGGGCGGAAGGATCGCAGGCGGATCGGTCTCGTAGAGAGGCGGAAGACGGGTGTCGGTCTGTCCGGGCAGACGTCCGCCACCGGTGTCTACGCTTTCGTGAGGCAGGCCCTGCGCGTAGGAGAGGCAGAGCAGGGCAACGGTCAGCGAGAGTGCCACGGCAAAGGCGATGGCCAGCAGGATCATAAGCGCTTGTGTCAAGGGTTTCATCAATAACTCCTTCCGTCGGGCAGAGGGCCTGTCCTTTTTCTTTCATTATGACATGAAAGAGGCACGCGGTCAAGCAGAACCGTTCCCCAGAAGTTGACACAAAATGCGAAGAAAACACAGGGAAAAGCGAAAAAAGGAGCGAATCATAAGGGAATAAGCGCAAAAAGCGCATGGTGGGTCGATGAAAAGAGGGCGTGGGGAAGAGGACAAAAAAAGAGAAGCCGCATGATCAACACGCGGCTTCTTTTTTCACGGAAAATACAAAATTACTTGTACTTGCGCTTTCTTGCTGCTTCAGACTTCTTCTTGCGCTTCACGCTGGGCTTCTCATAGTGCTCTCTCTTGCGAAGCTCGGTGAGGACGCCGGAACGAGCGGTCGCACGCTTGAAGCGACGAAGTGCGCTGTCAAGAGACTCGCCTTCCTTGACTCTGATTTCTGCCATTGATATCCCTCCCTCCGCAGTAACAAGAGATAATTATCGCGGGAACTCGGGGTTCCGGAACAAAAAATTATCTTTTAAGATTATACACGATTTTGCTCTCCCTGTCAAGAGCTTTTTCAAATTTTTTCTCTTTTTTCGGGAATTTTGGATTTTTCGCTCCACAGGGGCGGAATTTTGCGCGGCGGTTGACGAAAGGCTCCCCCCTCAGGAGAGCTGTCGAGCGAATGCGAGACTGAAGGAGAGTGCGTGCAGAATAAAGCAAGCACAAATTCCAAAGTCGCGCAGGCTCCCCCGCGAACTTTGCCGAAGGCAAATTCGCCGGCGGCTTGCCGCCAGTCCTCATCGGAGGGAGGCTCAAGTTAGTTCCGCCCTAAAACGACAGTCGTATTGCGTTTCAATGCTCTTAGCCACTTTTCTCTTTGACACCGCGGGCGCAAAGAGAAAAGTTACCAAAAGAGAAACGCCGAGGCTGTTTCGCCGTCTGCGGACGGCGAGGAGGGCTCCGCGCCCTCCACCTGCGCCCACTGGCGGTGGGGCTTTTCCCCCAAGCGAGGTGCAGTACGCAGCCATTTCGTGCGGCGGCTTAACGCGCTAACGCGCGGTACGTAGCCGCTTTATGCGGTGTTCTTTTTTTTGAAATTAAACGTCCAGGTTCTCTGCGAACTTCGCGTTCTGCTCGATGAATACGCGGCGAGGCTCGACCTTGTCTCCCATCAGCAGCGAGAACATCTCGTCACACGCCATCGCGTCCTCGATCGTCACTCTCAGGATCGTGCGGTGCGCCGGATCCATCGTGGTCTCCCACAGCTGCTCGGGATCCATCTCACCAAGACCCTTGTATCGGTCGGCCTCAATGTTGACGCCGCCCATCTCGGCTACGATCGCCTCCTTCTCCTCCTCTGTGTAGGCGTAACGCTCGTTGCCGTACTTCGAGCCCTTCTTGTAGATCTTGTAAAGCGGCGGCTGTGCAAAGAAGATATGTCCGTCCTCGATCAGCTTCTTCATGTGACGGAAGAAGAAGGTGAGCAGCAGAATACGAATGTGCGATCCATCCACGTCCGCATCCGCCATAATAATGATCTTTCCGTAACGCAGCTTGGCAGGATCAAATTCCTCGCCAATGCCGCATCCCAATGCCTGAATGATCGGAATGAGCGACAGATTGGAATACACCTTGTCAAGTCTTGTCTTCTCAACGTTGAGTACCTTTCCGCGCAGAGGCAGAATGGCCTGGAAGCGCGAGTTTCTTCCCTGCGTTGCAGAGCCTCCTGCGGAATCTCCCTCGACTAAATACAGCTCGGTCAGTTCGGCATTCTTCTCCTGGCAGTCACGCAGCTTTCCGGGAAGCGTGGAGCCCTCCAAAAGTCCCTTGCGGCGCGTCGCCTCGCGTGCCTTTCTCGCCGCCTCTCTTGCGCGGTAAGCGGCCATCGCCTTTTCGAGAATGGCCTTTCCGACGCTCGGATTCTCCTCCAGATATTCGCTCAGCTTCTCAGTGACAAGACCGTAAACGTAGGTACGCATCTCACTGTTTCCGAGCTTGCCCTTGGTCTGTCCCTCGAACTGCGCCTCGGTCAGCTTGACCGAAACCACCGCCGAAAGTCCCTCGCGGACGTCCTCGCCCGAAAGGTTCTTCTCGCTCTCCTTGATGATTCCGTACTTGCGTCCGTAATCGTTGAACACCTTGGTCAGCGCGGTCTTAAAGCCGATCTCGTGCGTTCCTCCCTCCACCGTGTTGATGTTGTTGGCAAAGGTGAGCAGCATCTCGTTGTAGCTGTCGTTGTACTGCATTGCCACCTCGGCAACGCAATCCTCCTTCTCGGCGCGCATATAGATCACGTCGGGATGCACCAGAACACTGTGCTTTTGCTCGTTGATATATTCTACGAAGGAACGGATACCGCCCTCATACTCCAGATCGTCCTCGCGGAAGGTGCCGTCCTCC
>JAFNVK010000072.1 GCA_017379815.1 Clostridia bacterium | reverse complement strand
TCATCAGAAGCACCGTTCCCCAGATCGTCAGGGTACGTCCGAGCCTTCTCTTCTCGCCGTGAAAGACGGCCAAAAGGATGGGCACGAGCGGGATCAGCGGCCAGAGGGGATGCAGAGCGAACGCGCCCTGAACGTCTCCCTTGATCAACGCGATACAGGCGCGTGTCATGCCGCAGCCCGGGCAAGGAATGCCCACGGCAAAGCGAAAGGGGCACGGAATGTGCAACAGATAAGCCAGCAGAACGTAGACGCCGAGGCAAAGCACGGGAATGATCGAATCCTTATAGGCACGCCACACGCGAAAGACGGCGTTGTCCCTCATGCGATCACCTCCGAAATCCGTTTTGCGCGATCTTATGGCTTCATTATAGCAATTTTTCGCTCTTTTGTCAACTGCCTTGTCGGATTTTTCACTCTTTTCCCGGCGGACACACCTCCTAAAAAAGCCGCCGCAACGCATCGCTTTTCGGAAGACACGGAAAACTTCCCGCTCCGCGGAACGGTTTTCCATTGACAAAAGCATAAATATATGATATACTATATATCCGACAAAATTTTCAGGAGGTAACGCTATGCTCAAATACGAGACTCTCTCAAAGACGCTATCCGAGCAGATCGAATACGAGAAGCAGACGGGTACCTTCGCACGGATCGGCTTTGATAACCGACGCGCCGTTCGTCGAAGCGAGGTACGGACCGACACAAGCTCGGTCTGGCGTCCCACCTTCGTTCACGATATCGACAAGATCATGCACTGCCCCTACTACAACCGCTATACCGACAAAACGCAGGTCTTCTCCCTCATCAAGAACGACGACATCACACGGCGAAGCCTGCACGTGCAGCTCGTCTCGCGCATCGCACGCACCATCGGAAATGCCTTAAACCTCAATCTCGATCTGATCGAGGCCATCGCTCTCGGACACGATATCGGACACCCTCCCTTTGCACACACGGGTGAGCATTATCTGGACGAGCTCTATTTTGCACACACGAGCAGGCATTTCTATCACAACATCCACTCGGTCCGCGTGCTGGATCGCATCTTCCCCTTAAACATCAGCCTTCAGACCCTCGCGGGCATCGCCAGCCACAACGGCGAGCAGGAGCTGGAGGAATACCGCCCCGTTCCCCTTGGCAGCTTTGAGGAATTTGACCGCATGATCGAGCGCTGCTACGAGGACCGCCTCTATGCCGCCAAGATCCTTCCCTCTACGCTTGAGGGAAGCGTGGTGCGCATCGCCGACATCATTGCCTATCTCGGCAAGGACCGCCAGGACGCCGCACGCGTCAAGATCGTGGAGGAGGACGCCTTTGTCAACGAGGATATCGGCTCGATCAACGCCGAGCTGATCAACAACCTCGTGGTCAACATCATCGAGAACAGCTACGGCAAGCCCTATATCAAGCTGGACCGCCGCCATTTCAAGGCGCTTCAGGCCTCCAAGCGGGATAATTACTCCAAGATCTACGACAGTGCCGCTACCCGCGCAAAGCTGGATCTGACCGCCAAGCCCATGATGGCCGCCATCTACGGGCAGATGCTGGAGGATCTGGTCAAGGGCAACCGCTACTCCCCCATCTTCACCCATCACCTTGACTGTGTGGACAAGGTGCATTACAAGCGCACGACCCCCTATACCGACGAGGACCCCAACCAGATCGTGGTGGACTACATCGCCGGCATGACCGAAAATTACTTCATCGAGCTGCACCGCTATCTCTTCCCCCAAAGCGAGCTGAAGGTCAATTTCCTGGGGTATTTTGACGACCCCTCCCCCGCAAATACGGAGAAATAAAGAGGAGCCATTATGTTTGAACAGATACTGCAGGAGATCCGCACGCACGACAGGATCATCATTCACCGCCACACCAATCCCGACGGTGACGCCCTGGGAAGCCAGATCGGCCTGAAGCACATCCTGCGCGAGAATTTCCCCGAAAAGGAGATCTATACCGTGGGCGACGCCTCCCGTCGCTACGGCTTTATGGAGGACTCCGAGACCGACGAGATCGAGGACGGCCTTTACGCAGGTGCGCTGGCCATCATTCTCGACACCTCGGCGCGCGCGCTCATCAGCGACGGCCGCTATACCCTGGCCGCACGCACCGCACGCATCGACCACCACATCTTTTGCGAGAAGATCGCCGACGTTGAGGTGACCGACACCTCCTTTGAGAGCTGCTGCGGCATGATCGCCGCCTTTGCCATGGAGTGCGGTCTGCGCCTCACCCCTCTGGCCGCAAAATCCCTCTATACCGGCATGATCACCGACTCCGGGCGCTTCCGCTACGATTCGGTGACCTCCAAGACCTTCCGTCTTGCCGCCTTCCTCACCGAGCAGCCCTTTACGACAACCGACATCTACCGCAACCTCTATGCGGACGATTTTTCCTTCATCCGCCTGCGTGCACAGTTCGTGCTGAAGATCGCCTTCACCGAGCAAAACGTGGCCTATATCTACACCACGGAGGAGGAGGTCAAGGCGCTTGGAGCCGATCTCTTCTCCATCTCGCGCGGCATGGTCAACACCATGTCGGATATTCGCGGCGTGGATATCTGGGTCAACTTTACCGAGTCGGAGGGCAGCGTTCTGGCCGAGCTTCGCTCCTCGGTCTACAACATCAATCCCATTGCCGTTAAGTACGGCGGCGGCGGACACGCCAAGGCCAGCGGTGCAACGCTGAAGAGCCGCGAGGAGGCCATGCAGATGCTTGCCGACCTTAACGCCCTGGTGGCAGGAGGTGCAAAATGAGCAGAGACGTGATGCAGAGCATTCTGCAAAAGATCAAGGAGTACGACCGCATCCTGCTCTTTCGCCACACGCGCTGTGACGGCGACTGCGTGGGTGCTACCAAGGGTCTTGCCCGCATTCTCAAGCTGACCTATCCCGAGAAGGAGATCCGCATCCTTGACGGACAGCGCTCCTCCTATCTCGCCTTCCTCGGCTACGACGAGTCCCCCGACGTCCTGTCCGACGAGGAATACGCCACTGCTCTCGGCCTTGTGCTTGACACCGGCTCGGAGCGCCGTATCTCCAACCCCAAATACGCGCTCTGCCGCGAGCTGATCAAGCTGGATCACCACATCGACCGCGAGCCCTACGGCAACATCTCCTGGGTCGAAGAGCACCGCTCCTCCACCTGCGAGATGGTGGTCGCCTTCTATACCGCCTTTTCGGACGAGCTGAAGATCGACCGCGAGGCCGCTACCTACCTCTTTACGGGCATGGTGACCGACTCCGGACGCTTCCGCTTCCGCGAGGTCTCGGGCGAGACGATGCGCATGGCCGCCACCCTGCTTGATCTCGGCGTACCTACCGACAGGATCTACGCCAACCTCTATATGCAGGACTATGCGCTGCTCAAGTTCAAGGCCTACGTCCTGCGCAGGATCCGCATGACCGAAAACGGCGTGGCCTATCTGCACGTCACGCGCGCCATGCAGCGCCGCTTCCACCTGACGCACGAGCAGGCAGGGGCAGTCGTCTCGCACATGGATTCCATCAAGAACAGCCTGATCTGGATCGCCTTTATCGACGGCATGGGCAAGGATCGCGCCACACGCGTGCGTCTGCGCTCCCGCTTCGTCACGGTCAACGAGGTGGCCGAGCAGTTCCGCGGAGGCGGACACGAGGGTGCCAGCGGCGCGACCGTTTACGGCAAGCGCGAGGTGCGCGCCCTGCTCAGCATGGCCGACGCACGCCTCCAGGAATACAAGGAAACGCACGAGGGCTGGCTATGATGAAGATTCTGATTACCAACGACGACGGCATCCGCTCCGAGGGTCTGCGCCTCCTTGTGAACTGGGCAAGACAGCTTGGCGAGGTGACCGTGGCCGCCCCCAAGACCGAGCAGAGTGGAAAGAGCCACGCCATTGAGATCGTGCATCCCTTCTCGGTCGAGCCCGTGACGCTGGAGAACGGCGTGCGCGGCTTTAGCATCGACTCCACCCCCGCCGATTGCGTGCGCTACGCGATCCTCGGCCTGCACGAGCAATTTGACCTGGTGATCTCGGGCATCAACCGAGGACTGAACATCGGGCGCGACATCGTCTACTCGGGAACGGCGGGCGCCGTATTTGAGGCCGCCGCGCTGGACGTGCCCCGTGCCGTGGCCATCTCCACCGAGCCCACCTCCTTTGCCTCAGCCCTTGGCAATCTCGACCGCGTCTACGCCTTTTTCAAGAAGCACGACCTCTTTTCCAAAAGTGGGATCTATAACGTCAACATTCCAAAGGATCCCAAGTCTCTGCGCATCACGCGCCAGGGCGGACCCTACTATTCGGATGATTTTCTTCCCCGTGAGGGAAATCTCGTGATGCCCACCGGAAAGAGCATCTTCTCCCCGTGCGGCGACCTTTCGCTTGACACCGACGCCGCGCTTGGCGGACACATCTCCATTACCCCGCTCACCATCATCCGCACGGACCTTGACGCCTTTGCCGCGATCCGAGATCTGACGGAATAAAAAAAGAAAGCCGATACGGAGTTTTCCGTATCGGCTTTGTTTTATTTGTGCGCTTACACGCGTTGGGATCAATACATTCCGCCGCCCATTCCGGGAGCGGGAGCGGCTGCGGGAGTTTCCTCCTTCTGATCGGCAACGACCGCCTCGGTGGTGAGGATGACCGATGCGATGGAGGCCGCATTCTGCAGAGCGGAGCGCGTGACCTTGGTGGGGTCAACGATGCCGCAGGCCATCATGTCGCAATAGACCTCGTTGTAGGCGTCAAAGCCGTAGCCGACCTTGCCGCTGCTGAGGATCTTGTCAACCACAACGCCGCCGTCAAAGCCTGCGTTGGCCGCGATCTGGCGAACCGGCTCCTCCAGAGCCTTGAGCACGATCTTGACACCCGTCTTCTCGTCACCGTCAACGGTGTCGATCAGCTTGGCAACCTCGGGAATGACGTTGAGGTACGCCGTTCCGCCGCCTGCCACGATGCCCTCCTCAACGGCCGCCTTGGTGGCGTTGAGTGCGTCCTCGATGCGGAGCTTCTTCTCCTTCATTTCAGCCTCGGTAGCCGCGCCCACCTTGATGACGGCAACGCCGCCGGCAAGCTTGGCAAGACGCTCCTGCAGCTTCTCACGGTCAAAGTCGGAGGTGGTCTCCTCAATGGCGTTGCGGATCTGTGCCACGCGAGCCTTAATATCCTCGGCGTAGCCTGCACCGCCAACGATGATGGTGTGCTCCTTGTTGACCTTGATCTGGCGTGCGCGTCCCAGCATTTCGAGGGAAGCGTCCTTCAGCTCAAGTCCTACCTCGGAGGAAACGACCTGGCCGCCCGTGAGGATGGCAATATCCTGCAGCATCTCCTTGCGGCGGTCGCCAAAGCCGGGAGCCTTGACGGCAACGCAGTTGAACACGCCGCGCAGCTTGTTGAGCACGAGAGTGGTCAGAGCCTCGCCCTCCACGTCCTCGGCGATGATGAGCAGCTTTCTGCCCGCCTGCACGATCTGCTCGAGCAGGGGCAGGATCTCCTGAATGTTGGAGATCTTCTTGTCGGTGATGAGAATGAGCGCGTCGTCGTAGACGGTCTCCATCTTATCCATGTCGGTTGCCATGTAGGGGGAGAGATAGCCGCGGTCAAACTGCATACCCTCAACCACCTCGGAGTAGGTCTCTGCGCTCTTGGATTCCTCAATGGTGATGACACCGTCAGCGGTGACCTTTTCCATAGCGTCTGCGATCAGCTCGCCGATGACCTCGTCACCTGCGGAAATGGTGCCGACGCGTGCGATATCTTCCTTACCGTTGACCTTCTTGGCACTTGCAGCCAAAGCCTCAACAGCTACGTCAACTGCCTTCTTGATGCCCTTGCGCAGCACCATGGGATTCGCACCTGCGGTTACGTTCTTCATGCCCTCGCGCACGAAAGCCTGTGCCAGCAGCGTTGCGGTGGTGGTACCGTCACCTGCTGCGTCGTTGGTCTTGGTGGCAACTTCCTTAACAAGGGAAGCACCCATGTTCTCGGCTGCATCCTCCAGCTCGATCTCCTTGGCGATGGTGACACCGTCGTTGGTGATCAGGGGAGAGCCGTACTTTTTGTCAAGCACCACGTTTCTGCCCTTGGGGCCCAGCGTGATCTTAACCGTGTCTGCAAGCTTATCCACGCCGCGAACCAGCGCGTTTCTTGCCTCAATGCCGTAAAGAATATCCTTTGCCATGTGTCTTGTTCTCCTTAGAAATTACAATATAATCAGTCTACAACAGCCAGAACGTCGTCCTCGGAAACGATGACGTATTCAGTGCCGTCCAGCTTGACGGAAGTGCCTGCGTACTTGCTTGCGATGACCTTGTCACCGACCTTCACGGTCATAGCGGTGTAGCCACCGTTATCGGAAGGCTTGCCGGGGCCTACTGCCAGAACTTCTGCGATCTGGGGCTTTTCCTGTGCGGATGCTGTGAGAAAAATGCCCGATTGGGTCTTTTCTTCCGCCTCGACGAACTTGATGACGACGCGGTTGGAAAGGGGCTTGAGAGTCATGTTTGTGTTCCTCCTTATGCGTGCGGCAAGTGCCGCTTAAATGATACAATGTAGAATTTTGATACATTTTGTAGATGTGTCTTGGAATTTAGCACTCTTTTGCCAAGAGTGCCAAACCACATACATATTGTACACCAAATTCCGGAAATATCAACCCCTTGCGCCCATAATTCACATATAATTAACAATCTGCTTTGCAGCAAAAATGCACGCGCGACCGCATATATTGCACCATATGAGAGGTGAGTGTATGTTAGAATGGATCAATGCCAATCTGTTCAGTATCGCAGTGCCGTGCGCACTGGTGTTGACGGGCTTGTTTTTTACCTTGCGCACAGGTCTGACCTGCGCAGCGCACCCGAAGAGAATGCTGCGCGGCATGCTGCAAGGAGCAGAGAGCGGTACCTCGCCCCTGCGTGCCTTGACGCTGGCTTTGGCGGGTACGCTGGGCGTAGGGAATTTGGTTGGCGTGGCGTCTGCCATTTGGTATGGCGGTGCGGGCGCGGTATTCTGGATGTGGGTCAGCGCGTTTGTTGCCATGGCACTCAAATACGCCGAGGTGGTGCTTGCCGTGTCGCACAGACGCACGGACAAAAACGGCAACCACCGCGGCGGTGCGATGTATTATATTTTGGATTGCTTTCGCTCTCGTGGC
>JAFNVK010000071.1 GCA_017379815.1 Clostridia bacterium | reverse complement strand
CGCAGGGAAATGCACGCTGACGCGTGATGAGATACAGCCCCAAAGGGGCTGATGATATACACCACGCTTCGCGCGGTGATGATATGCCAAGCCTGCGGCTTGGATAAAAAAATTCGACAAGCTTCAGCTTGTCGAATTTTTTGGCGGAGAAGGAGAGATTTGAACTCTCGCGCCGGTATAACCGGCCTACACCCTTAGCAGGGGCGCCTCTTCGGCCTCTTGAGTACTTCTCCACGTACCCGTCCCGGACTGCCGTTTGCATCCGTCCGCGACATCCTATATTATACTGCATCCCCCGGCGTTTGTCAAGCCCTTTTTTGCATTTTTCTCAAAAAGCCCTTCGACACCTCTCGCCCCTCTCCCAAAGCGTCCGCCAAAGCGGGCACGGTCGGGGCAGGCTTTCCTTGCGCTACCCCTCCGAGGCGGGAGGGGTAGGCGGGGAAGGCGCTTGCCGTCTTTAGCGGAACTCGGTCACGCCGTCGGCAAGGTAGGTGTGCGTGCGCAGGATGGAGTAGGTCTCCTTCGCGGGGTCTCCCGTAAGGATCAGGCCTCTCTCCTTTGCCGTCTTGATCAGAAATTCGGGATTGAGGTGGCTTTCAGAGCCCGCCGAAAGGATCGCGCGGATGTGCAGATCCTGCGGCTTTTGCGGATCGTAGGTCACCTTCACCGAGCGGATCAGGGGAACGATGTCGATCTCCTTCTCGCCCGACTTGGTCTTCTTCGTAACGGTCAAGGGCGAGGTCGTATAGAGTGCTTCCAGCGCCTTGGCCAGGTCCGCGTCCGCCTTTTCGAGGTGCAGGCAGATCTCGTATTTTGCCCAGGCGATGGCCTGCATGGCCGTGGTAGGCTCGTAGGCCTCAAGGATCTGCATCTCCTCGGTCAGCTCGGCGTTGAGCTGCGCCTTGACCCTCTCGGGCGGAATGTCTCGGTCAATGCGCAGGTCGATGAACTCGCACTCGCTCTCGCTTCCCACCGAAAGGGGAAGGCCAAAGATGACCTTGGCGTGCGGATTGAAGCCCTGCGTATACCACATGGGAATGGCCGCGCGGACCAGCACGCGGGCAAAGGTGCGTTGCAGATCCAGATGCGAGATGTATTGCAGATCCCCCACCTTGCGGAAGAGGATGCGCACGGTCTTGGGTGTGGGCAGCTTGGGCCAGCTCTCCTTCGCCGGATGCTTTCCCATAAGGGGGTGCGGTACGCTGTTCGTTGCTTTGCCTGAAGAACCCTCTGCCGCAGGCGCATTCTTGCATCCCGGGCAAACGGCTCTCACGCCGCCAAGCTTATTGGCACCGCAGGCCGAGCAGGCCTCACGACAGTTGGGCGTAGTGGCCGCCTCGTAGGCCTTTGCGCGCTCACGCAGGAAGAATTCCTTGCTTACGCCGCAGTCGATCACGTCCCAGGGCAGGACCTCGTCAAGCCCCCATATGCGGTTGGCGTAGAAGGCGGGATCAATGCCCGTGCGCGAGAGGACCGAAAGCCATTTTTCGTAGTCGAAGTATTCGTCCCACGCGTCAAACTTAAAGCCCTCGCGGCAGGCAAGCTCCAGCGCGTCCGAGAGGCGTCGGTCGCCTCTGGCGAGAACGGCCTCGATGTGCGAGACGCGTGCATCGTGGTGCTGATAGCGCACGTGGCGGTTGGTGATCTTCTTATCGAGGTATTCCTGCTTCTCGCGGAGCGTTTCCATCGTGTCCTGCGCCTCCCATTGGAAGGGGGTGAAGGGCTTGGGAATAAAGCAGGAGACGCTGACCGTGACCTGCACCTGACGGGAGCGGTTGCGGTTGGGATTTTGGTAGTAGGCGTCCGCCACCTTGCCCGCAAGCTCGGCGATGCCGTCGAGGTCCTCGTAGGTCTCGGTGGGAAGTCCGTTCATGAAGTAAAGCTTGACCGCGTTTTTCCTGGCGTCAAAGGCTACGTTCACGGCGCGCATGACGTCCTCCTCGCGCACGTTCTTGTTGATGACGTCGCGCAGGCGCTGGGTTCCCGCCTCGGGCGCGAAGGTCAGGGAGGAGGAGCGCACCGACTCGATGCGCTTCATCAGCTCCTTGCTGAAGCTGTCCACGCGCAGGGAGGGGAGCGAAAGGCTGACCATATTGTCGTCGGTCCAGCCCAGCAGCTTGTCGCACAGGGGCTCAAGCTCGGTGTAATCGCTGATGGAGAGCGAGGAGAGCGAGATCTCCTCGTATCCCGTGGCGTCAAAAAGGGCCTTGGCCTGCGCGTTGAGGACGTCAGCGCTTTTTTCACGAACGGGACGGTAGATCATGCCCGCTTGGCAGAAGCGGCAGCCGCGAATGCATCCGCGGTAGACCTCCAGCATGATGCGGTCGTGCACGGTCTCGATGTAGGGCATGACCACCTTTTCGGGGAAGTAGACCTTGTCCAGATCCTTAATGATCTGCTTTTGCACCTTCTCGGGCACGCCCTCCTCGGTGGGGGTATAGGCGGCGATGGTGCCGTCCTCCTTATAGGTCACCTCGTAAAGCGAGGGAACGTATACGCCGGGAATGGTCCTGGCGGCCTCGAGGAGAAAGCCTTGGCGCGTGTAGGTGCCCTCCTCCTTCATGCGGACGTAGAGGCGGACGATGGAGGGGAGCATATCCTCGCCCTCACCGATGTTAAAGAGGTCAAAGAAATCGGCCACGGGCTCGGGGTTATAGGCGCAGGGGCCTCCGCCGATGACCAGAGGCGCGTCCTCACCGCGATCCTTGGCGCGCAGGGGGATGCCGGCAAGGTCGAGCATATTGAGGACGTTGGTATAGCTCATTTCATATTGGAGCGTAAAGGCAACGAAGTCGAACTGATCCAAGGGGTCGCCGCTTTCCAGGGCGCACAGGGGGAGGTTATGCTTTTTCATTTCCTCCTGCATATCCACCCACGGGTCGTACACGCGCTCGCACCAGACGTCGGGATGCTCGTTAAGCGCGCCGTAGAGCAGGCGTACGCCGAGATTGGACATGCCGATCTCGTAGCTGTCGGGGAAGCAGAAGGCAAAGCGTGCCTTGACCTTGGATTTGTCCTTCAGGATCGCGCCGTACTCACCGCCTGAGTATCTTCCGGGCTTTGAGACCGACTTGAGGATCGTGCTGCTTGGACGGTTTTGGGATGTTTTATTCATCGTCTGGGATAAACCTTTCTTTAAGTTGATGCGCGGTGCTTACTTGCGGAAGCGAAGGGTCTCGCCGTTCAGCTCGGCGTGGGAGGCCAGCAGGGAGAGCAGCGTCCAGAAGAGCTGGTAGGCGGCGATGGAGAGCGGGCCCAGCCACTCGGCAAGGCCTCCGAGGG
>JAFNVK010000070.1 GCA_017379815.1 Clostridia bacterium | reverse complement strand
GTATATCATCAAGTCGCAGGAAAATGCACGCTGGCGCGTGATGAGATACAGCCCCAAAGGGGCTGATGATATACACCTCGCTTCGCGCGGTGATGATATGCCAAGCCTGCGGCTTGGATAAAAAAATTCGACAAGTCGAAACTTGTCGAATTTTTTGGCTGGGGCACTAGGATTCGAACCTAGGTAATGACGGAGTCAGAGTCCGTTGCCTTACCGCTTGGCGATGCCCCATTCACAACGCTTATTATAACAGATTCCGCCCCCTTTGTCAATATCTTTTTTCAATTTTTTTCACTTTTTTCCTCAAAGATTTTTTCTTCCGTTTTTGCCTCTCTCCCCTGCCCCGTCGCCAAGAAAAAGCAGCCCCAAGACCTGCTCGGGGCTGCTCTTTCTTCTATTTCCTTCTCGATCAGACCACGCCGAAGGCCAGCATGGCGTTTGCCACCTTGATGAAGCCTGCGATGTTTGCACCGGCAACCAGATCGTCGCCAAGTCCATACTCATTCGCTGCCTCCACCGAGTTGTGGAAGATGTTGGACATGATGGTCTTGAGCTTTGCGTCGACCTCCTCTGCGCTCCAGCTGTAGCGCATGGAGTTCTGCGACATCTCAAGGCCCGAAACGGCAACGCCGCCCGCGTTGACTGCCTTGGAGGGAGCCACGATCACGCCGTTTGCCTTCAGGTATGCAACCGCCTCGTTGGTGGTGGGCATATTGGAGACCTCAACGTAATACTTCAGGCCGTTTGCCACCATCTTCTTGGCGTCCTCAAGATGTACCTCGTTCTGCGTTGCGCAGGGCATGAGGATGTCTGCCTTGACGCCCCAGGGCTTCTCGCCCGGGAAGAACTGCACGCCAAACTTGTCGGCGTAGTCCTGTACGCGGTTGCGGCAGGATGCGCGCATCTCCAGCATGTAGTTGATCTTCTCCTCGGTGTTAACACCGTCGGGATCGTAGATATAGCCGTCAGGACCCGAAATGGTCACCACCTTGCCGCCAAGCTCGGTCACCTTCTTGACCGTTCCCCAGGCCACGTTACCAAAGCCGGAGATGGCAAAGGTCTTGCCCTTGATGTCGTCCTTGAAGTAGTGCAGCATCTCCACGGTGTAGTAGACCGCGCCAAAGCCGGTTGCCTCGGGACGGATGAGAGATCCGCCGTAGGGCAGACCCTTGCCGGTCAGCACGCCGGTGAACTCGTTGCGCAGTCTCTTGTACTGACCAAAGAGATAGCCGACCTCGCGTGCGCCTACGCCGATGTCACCTGCGGGAACGTCGGTGTTTGCGCCGATGTACTTGGAAAGCTCGGTCATAAAGCTCTGGCAGAAGCGCATGACCTCGGCATCGGACTTGCCCTGCGGGTCAAAGTCGGAGCCGCCCTTGCCGCCGCCCATGGGAAGGCTGGTCAGGGAGTTCTTGAAGGTCTGCTCAAAGCCCAGGAACTTGATGATGCTCTCGTTAACGGTGGGATGGAAGCGCAGTCCTCCCTTGTAAGGACCGATCGCACTGTTGAACTGAATGCGGTAACCTCTGTTGACCTGCACGTTGCCCTTGTCGTCTACCCAGGGCACGCGGAACTTGATGATGCGCTCAGGCTCAACGATCATGTCGATGATGCCCTTCTCAATCAGCTCGGGTCTCTTTGCCACCACGGGCTCAAGGGACTCCAGAACCTCGCTGACCGCCTGGTGGAACTCCGGCTCGCCGGGGTTGCGGGAGATCACGTCGTCCATAACCTTCAACAGATACTTGTTTTGAATACTCATATGCTATTCCTCCTGAGAATGCGCTCGTTTTGCAAGTTTTTGCGTCCGAAAATGCAGACTTTCCTGCATAAAGCGGCCGCTTTTTTGCCCTTCGAGTATAATTATGCAATTATTATAATACAATTCATGCATCTTGTCAATTCTTTTTTTGCAAAAAAACGGCTTTCTTTCTTTTTTTCTTTGCTTCCGCGAAATTCGACGCCCCCTTGACTTTCTCCCGCCTTTGGCGTATAATAAAAGAAAGAAAAAGCAGCCGCCGCTCCGCGCGGCAGATGCGGGACGCTTGAAGCGCCTGCAGAAGGGAGATGTGCAAATCATGGAAACCGAATTTCAACACGTAACGGGAAAGAGCGTGGGCGAGGTCGTGCGTGACGTGACCGAGTTTCTCTCCTGCTCCTGCACCGTTCATGCGCAAAGGAGGATCGACCTGGCCACCCTTCTCCCCGATCTGCATATGCACGGGCAGTTCTCCTTTGCCCTGCTCTCCGAGGCGCTTACGCAGGGAATGACCGAGGAGGAGGCCGAGCGCTTTTATCGCCACGCCTGCTCGGGCGTGATCCCGCAGGCAACGATCAGCGCCGTGCTCGCGGCCTTCCGCGACAGGTCGGGAGAGGCATGGAAGACCTACGAACGAAAATACGGCAACCGTTTCTCGCTCTCGGACGGCTCCTATTGGTCCTCCTGCCTGGCCGTGGGCATCGACGCCCAGCAAATGAGCGACGTTTTGCACTACCTCCGCCTCTTTACCGTGGTGCTGATGGAGTTTGCCTACATGGGCGGCCGCAATCCCGAGAGGACCTACACCTGGACCTATTACGAATCCTTCCGCGCCATGCTGGACACCCTCATGGCAGAGCCCGAGCCCGATCCCCTGCCCCTCAAGGTCCTCGCCGTGGGCGGAACGGCGGGCAAGCGCGAGGGTGACGCCTACCTCCTCTCGCTCGGCCTGGATCTGGAAAACCCCAACCCCGACCGCATGGCGCGTGACGTGCATCTGGATATTCTCCTGAAGGACCGCGAGGGCAACGTGATCGCCACGGTGAAGGATCGCCTCGCCTCGATCGACCCCGGCGCGATCTATCACTACGGCATTACGCGCAAGCTTCGCGGCGCGGCCGTTGCCTCCATCTCGGCCTCGGCCAAGGCAGGCTCGCACCTCAAGCTCTCCACCCCCATCATGACGCACGCAAGCCTTGACGCGCCGCGCATCGAGGAAAGCGAGGACGGCGCCCACCTTGCGGCAACGCTCCGCGGAGGCTACGACCGCCCCCTGCGCTCCCTCACCCTGCACTACCAATTCCGCTCGCAGGAGGATCGCATTCTTGGCGGCGGCGGAGAATGGATCGCCGATGGCCTTGCCGAAGCGGGCGAGCGCGAGCTTCGCCTGCGCCTTCCTCTTGCGCCCAAGGACACCGCGCGCCTCGTATGCTCGGTTGACTTTGACGCCCTCGAGCTGATCGATTGACGAAAATACGGCATCTCTCAACAGAGTATGCCGTATTTTTGGATTCGCGGACACAAAAAACAAGGAAAGCCGATCGCTGTTGCGATCGGCTTTCCTTCTGGTGCCGGTAGTCGGGGTCGAACCGACACGGTATCGCTACCACTGGATTTTGAGTCCAGCACGTCTGCCAATTCCATCATACCGGCGTATGACACTGGCTATTATATCACATCTGTCTGCGAAAATCAAGCCCTTTTTGGAAAAGTTTTTTGCGCCGCGCATTTTTTTGCGTGCAAAGCAGAGGAAGCCCCTTCTCCGCGCGCGTATTGACATTTTCTTTCTTTTTTGATACAATGAAGTAAAGAGAACCGTCTTTTTGCTTCTTTTTTTCGTTTGAAAAAAATTTTTCGATTTTTTCGGTTTTACCCGTAACCTTTTCGGGGAAAAGGACGACGTATTGGGTGAAGCCCACAACAGGAGAGTTATCATGGAGGATTTTTTGATCGTCAATCTCTACTGGGCACGCAAGGAAAGTGCGATCACCGAGTCCGACCGCAAGTACGGTCGGATCCTGCGCCCGCTCTCGTTTTCCGTCCTGTCCTCGCATGAGGACGCGGAGGAATGCGTCAACGATACCTACCTCGCCGCATGGAACGCCATGCCAACGGCGCGGCCGGACTATCTCGGCGCCTTCCTCTCCAAGATCACGCGAAGGATCTCCATCGACCGCTACCGTGCCGCCCACCGCAAAAAGCGCGGAGGACTTAGCGGCGTGATGGCCGAGCTTTCCGAGTGCATTCCGTCCTCGGATTCGGTGGAAGCAGATTACGAAAACGGACGCCTTGCGGACGCCCTCAACCGATTCCTTGCCTCCCTTCCCACCGAAAAGCGAGCGATCTTTCTGCGCCGCTACTTCTACTCCCAGCCCATCGGCGAGATCGCCGAGGCCTTGGAGATGCGGGAAGGAACGGTAAAGGTCACCCTGCACCGCTTGCGTGAGCAACTGCGCAAGACACTGCAAGAACAGGAGCTGTTATGAAAAAGGAACAACTGCATAGCAAAACGGCCTATCTGTTCGACGAGCTGGGCAGGGTGGAGGATCGCTTCCTCGATGAGGTCTTGACCTACACGCCAAGCCGCCACCGCCTTCCGTTCCCTTGGAAGGCAGTCGGATTGGTCGCGGCGGTAGCCGCCTCTCTCGTTCTTCTCGTGCAGGGCGCGCTGCTTCCCTTCCTGAAGCGCGTAAGCGACCC
>JAFNVK010000069.1 GCA_017379815.1 Clostridia bacterium | reverse complement strand
GAGGCGCTCGGCTGGGTCACGGCGGGCTGCGCGGGAGGCATTCGGTCGGATCTGGTGCTTCGCGCCAAGACCGAGCTTTTCTCGGGAGAGGCGCTCTCGGTATCCGTCACGGGGCTTATGGGCGGACACTCGGGCGAGAACATCAATAGCGGACGCGCCAACGCCAACAAGCTGATGGGCCGCTTGCTCGACGCTCTTCTGCGCGAGCTGCCCGACACGCGGCTGGTCACACTCACGGGAGGCTCCAAGGACAACGCCATTCCGCGTGAGTGCCGTGCATGGCTTGCCGTTTCGAGCGTTGAGGCGGCTTCCTCGATCCTTGAGGAGGAGGGTATGCGCGTGGCCGAGGCTCTTTCGGCGGACGATCGCGGCTTTTCGCTGACTGTAGAGAGCGGCGAGCCTGCGGCGGTGATGCTTTCGGGCGAGGACACGAGGCGTGCCGTTTCTCTCCTGCACACGGCAAGAAACGGCGTAATGGCGATGAGCGAGGACATTCCCGGGCTTGTCGAGACCTCGCGCAATCTGGGTGTTGTGACGGCCGAGGACGCCACCCTCACCTTCGTTTTTTCCTCCCGCTCCTCCAAGGAGAACGCACTTGACGGCTCGGTCGAGGAGCTGGAGGCTCTGGCTTCTTCTCTTGGTTGCACGGCAAGGCATTACAGCCGCTATCCCGGCTGGGAATACGCCAAGGTCTCGCCTCTGCGCGACGCCTACCTGCGTGCCTTCCGCGACGTCACGGGCAGGGATGCGGCCGTCAACGTGATCCACGCAGGTCTGGAGTGTGGCATCATCTGCTCCAAGCTTCCTGACATGGACGTGATCTCGATCGGCCCCTCCATGCACGACATTCATTCCCCCGATGAGGCATTGGAGCTTTCCTCCACCGAGACCTTCTGTCAAACGCTTATGCGCCTGATGGAGATCCTTTAAGCAAAAGTGAAAAGCGTCCGCCGACCCCTTTTGGTTGGCGGACGCTTTTTTTGCGTTGGCAAAGAAAAAATCCGATCTTTTCCCGCAAAATGCATTTACAAAAAAATGTCGGCGTGTTATAATAAAAGTAAAGATCTTGATTATGCTATACAGACCCGAAAAACGGGCTTTTAAGGAGACGTATGAAGAAACAAACGGTAATGGAATTGCTCTTGATCCTGGTCGGATGCCTTGTGTCCGTCCTGCTCTTTTTGAATCTTGCCCAAGGAGGCGTTTGGATCGTGCGCGGCCTTGACGGAGCGAACGGCCAGAACGGCACGGACGGAGCGAACGGCGCGGACGGCGAGGACGGCGAGGACGGCAAGAACGGCGAGGACGGCCTTGACGGAAAGAGCGCGTACGAGCTGGCGCTTGAGGACGGATTTGTCGGCTCCTTGCACGAATGGCTCCTCTCTCTTGCCGTGCGCGGAGGCGACGGCGAGGACGGTAAGGACGGCCAGAACGGCACGGACGGCGAGGACGGTAAGGATGGCACCAACGGCAAGGATGGCGTTGGCGTGGCCGACGTTCATATCTCCTCGGACGGCCGCCTGATCGTGACGCTGACCGACGGCACTCTTTTGGATGCCGGTGTGATCAGTGAGGGCGGTGTCGATATGGGTGAGCCCGATGCCGACGGCTTTACCCCCGTCTACGAGATGGTGGTCAAGGGGGAAGGCGATCTCAATCTTCGTGACGTTCCCGGAACGGGGAACATCGTGACCGTGGTGAGCGAGGGGGATACCCTTTTGCGCACGGGCATTCAGCGCGACGATCCCGAGAACGGATACAGCCGCTTCCTCTACAACGGGCAGGTCTGCTATGCCCGCAGCCATTATTTCTCTCTGCGCTACAATTACGAGGGGAATCTCCCCGTCCTGCACCTGCCCGACAGCATCCTGCTGACGCTTGGCGAGCAGGCGTGGTTCATCACCGACCAGATCGTCTCCTCTCTTGATGAGGGGCTGACCGTTCGCTATTCCTATACGGGAGGCGGCGAGCGCGTGTACGATGGGAGCGAGGGCTTTGCCATTACTCCAAGCGAGGTGGGCAGCTTCCGCCTGAACGTCTCTGTGGAGATTGTCGAGAACGGCCGCATCGAAACGGTTGCGCAATCCTCCCTTGAGGTCAAGGTGGTGGAAAAGCGCGAGGCTCTCTCGCTCACGGGCTTGATCCTTGGCGACAGCCGCATCTCGGACGGAGAGATCGTCAAAACGCTGGCCAAGGCCCTTCCGGGCGTCACCTGGCTGGGTACGCGCCGGACGAGCGACGGTGAGACGTTCATTCCCCACGAGGGACGCGGCGGCTGGAGTGCCGAGAATTACGCCACCGACCCCTCGGTCACCATGGGTGAGGACTTTACGCTGGAAAATCCCTTTTCCGATCCCGCCACGGGCGCCTTCAGCTTTGCCTATTACATGAGCCAATTCTATCCTGCGGCGGTGCCCGATTTCGTGGTCATCAACCTTGGCGCAAACGACGGATATTCCGCCGACTCGGTGGAGCATCTTACGGCCATCGTGGAGTCGATCCGCGCCTTTGGTGCGTCGGTCGGCAAGAGCATTCGCGTGCTCGTGATGACCGAATACCGCTCGCCTGCCGAGGGCTATTACCTGACGCAGAGCAGCGACGCCAGCCTTCTCTCCCTGCGCCAGAGGCAGTTCGCCTACTTTGATCTTTTGAGCGAGGCCTTTGGTGAGCGCGAGGAGGAGGGAGTCTATCTGCTTCCCAATTATCTTGCGATCAACGGCTTCTCGGATCGCGTGGTAGAAACGGTGGAGACCGCAAACGGCGAGGAAAAGAGAATTACCGACGTGATCCACCTCGGCTCGCGCGGCTATATCAAGGAGGCGGCGGTCATTCGCGCCTACCTGTACGCCATTTTTGCTTGATCATTCAGAATACATAGACAGAGGAATAACGAAGCATGAGAAAGAATTTGAAGACCTGTGTGGAAAAGATAGAGGTCGGGCAGGCCCGCACCCTGATCGACTGGAACAGCTATGACGTGATCGGAAGAACGGGTATGCAGCCCGACTTCAAGCACGCAAGATCGGCGCACGTTTGCGCGGCCTGGCGCTATGCCGACCGCACGCGCGTAAGCATCCCCTTGGACGGAGCGGATCTTTCGTCCTACCGCTACATGACCTTCTCGGCCTTTTCGGTTAAGGGCGCGGGAGGAAGCTTTTATCTGATGCTGGACACGGGCGAGGAGGGAAGCGGACGCGACGGCTACGCCATCACCCTTCCCATCACCAAGGACGGCTGGAACGACTATCGCATCGAGCTGCCCTTCCTGCACGCCGTTCGCCGCCCCTCGGGCTTTGGCAGCATCAAGCAGATCCTTCTGGATTGCGCCGTCGGCGGCCAGGCCAACAGCACCGAGACCGTGCTTTACCTGGATAACCTGACCGTTTGGCAGGGCATGGCCCCTCCGCTCTACGCCTCGATGCCCGAGCTGAAGGGTGCGGCGGCCTTTGCCAAGAGCGGCCGCTTTGCCATCGTCAACCGCTCGCGCATTGCCACCACCATCGACGGCAGCGACGCCAAGCCCTTTGAGCAGAACGGCATTCTCTGGATCCCCATGGCACCCGTGGCGGCAGGAATCGCCTATTCGGCCGTGGTGGATAACCTGGCGGGCACGCTCTCCTTTACCTACCGCCGCAAGAAGTACGTCTTTTCCGCAGGCTCCAACCGCATGACGGTCAACGGCGTTTCCGAGCATCTCGGCTTCATTCCCGGAAACATCAACGGCACGCTCTATTTTCCTGCCGAGTTCGTGCGCAACTTCTTCCATTGGCGTCAGCTTTATCAGCATCCGCTCGGACTGATCGTCTTCTCCAACCGCCGCGCCATTTTTGACGGCGTCAAGGACGAGGCCACCGTATGGCAGCTCGTTGCCGATATGACCTTCGAGCGCCCAACGGGGCAGACGGTTCTGGACGATCTGCACCGCCGCTTCCCCAATCCTCTGCGCGGACGTCTTCTGCTCTCGCACGACGAGCTGATGCAGCTGCGCAAGCTGGCCAAGACCGATGCAACGCTTGGCGGCTATCTGGACGCCCTGAAGGCGCAGTACGGCGTTGGCAGTGAGGCCTACGGCCGTTCCTTTGCCGACGCATACGCGAACGCTCCCGAAAAGGCGCTGGCCGATGCGGCCGATGCGCTGATCGCCTTTGCGCTCCTGTTCCGCCTCACGGGGGACAAGAAATACGGTGAGCGCGCCGCCGAGGAGGCGGAGGCCGTGGCAAGACTTGAACGCTTTACGGTGGGCTCTGTGCGCACCTTTGGCGACCTGACGCTTGGCATGGCGATCGCCTACGACTGGTGTCATCACGCCTGGAGCGAGGCACGCAAGGCGATCGTGGAGCGCGGCATTTCGCGCAACGCGATGCGCCCGGGACTTGAGATCTACGACGGCAAGGGACAGATGTGGCAGACGGGAGGCTTTGCAGGCGCGATCGCCAACGCAGGCCTTTGCGCCGCAGCGCTGGCTCTGGCCGACGTCTACCCCGAAACGGCGCTTCGCCTGCTCGACCGCATTCTGCGCAACGCAGAGCCCTGCTTTGCTCCCTACGCCCCCGACGGAGGCTATCCGCAGGGCGTGAGCGGTTGGGAGTGCGCTACGCGCGGCCTGGCTCTCCTTTCGGCCATGCTGCAGAGAGCGTGCGGATCGGATTACGGCCTTTCCTCGGCTCCCGGCTTTGCGGCGACCGCGTATTTCCCGATCATGACCGAGGGCGCGGGCGGCTACTGGAATTTCCACAGCGTCTCCGCAGGCTTTGCGGATACCTCGATCCTGCCCTGGTTCCGTTTGCGGACGGGGGACGGCGTTCCCGCCTGGATGCGCCGCCAGCAGATCCTGGCAGGCAAGAAGGCCGTGCATCCCTTCGATCTGCTCTTTTACACGCCCGAGGAGGAGGGAGACGCTCCCTACCTGCCTCTGGACGCCGTCTACCGCAAGGCGGGTCTTGCCGTAATGCGCTCGGATTGGAGCGCGGATGCGATGACCGTCGGTCTGCACGGCGGCTGCAACAATATTCCCGGCGGTGAGTTGGATGCCGGATGCGTGATCCTGGACTGTGCCGGTGAGCGCTTCTTCTCCGAGACGGGAGGCGTAGAGACTCTGCCTGCTATCCTGCGCCGCCGCGCCGAGGGACAGAACACCCTGACGATCGATCCTCCCGCATCTCCCGCACCCGATCAGAATCCCGATGCCGAGGCAAAGCTGCTGATGGCGAAGGGAAGCCCCGACCGCGCCTTTGCGGTGGTGGACATGAGCGGAACCAACGACCGCATTCTGCGCGGAAAGCGCGGCGTGCTTCTTCTGGAGAACCGCAGCGTGGCCGTCATTCAGGACGAGCTCGTGCTGGACGGTGAGGGCGAGGCGGTCTGGAGCGCTTGGACCGAGGCCGAGGTCACGCTCAACAAGAGCGGACGTATGGCAAAGCTTACGCGCAACGGCAAGACCCTGGTCTGCCGCTTGTGCGGTGTTGGCTCTCCCGCGCGCTTTGCGCAAGAGGTCTATCCCGAGAGCGGATTTACCCGCCTGACGGTGCGCGTTCCCGTCAAGGAGCGCCTGCGCATGGCGGTGGTCTGCCGTATGCTTTGCGAGGGCGAGACGGGAAGCGAAAAGCATTACGACGTCGTACCCATGAGCCGTTGGGAGGAGTAAGCTCCGGGCGGCAACAAAAAAGCAGGATGCCCGAAGGCATCCTGCTTTTTTATTCGGTTTAGAAAATTACTTTGCAGCCTTGACTGCGGCGGGAGTGCCGTAGTAGATCATCGCGCCGGACTTCTTGCAGACCCAATCCTCGGCCTTGTCGTCCTTCTCGCCGTTTGCGTACTCCTGAACCTTCTCCCAAGCGTCGTTTGCATCGTCCTTGGACTCGAAGTAGATCACGGTAACGGTCTCGAACTTGTCGTCGATCTTAGCGGAGCCGGAGATAACGGTCTTCACGCCGTCAACGCCGAGTGCCTTCAGAGCGAGGGGAACAAGGATGTTATCCTTAGCGGCCTTGTAGCCGTTGTCCTCAAGGGCAGCGATAGCATCGTCGGGATCCTTATTGGGGGCGCCGCAGGATGCGAGCATCGCAACGGACATCACAAGTACGAGTGCGAGAGCAATCAGTCTGAGAGTCTTTTTCATGTTGAATTTCTCCTTT
>JAFNVK010000068.1 GCA_017379815.1 Clostridia bacterium | reverse complement strand
CTTGACGCCCTCCTGCGCGGAGGCGGCTTTGAGGAGACCGACACCGATCCTGCCCTGCGCGAGGAGCTGTTCGCCTATGCCGCGCAGCACGGCAACCGCGCTCTGCACGAGCGCCTTGCGGCGATCGATCCCGAAAGCGCCGCCGCCATTCACGAAAACAACGTCAAGCGCGTGGTCCGCGCGCTGGAGATCCACCATACCTCGGGCATCACCAAGAGCGAGGCTGACCGCCGCTCCCGCATTCCCGAGTCTCCCTACCGCGCCGCCGTGATCGGGCTGTATTACCCCGACCGCACCCTGCTCTACGGGCGCATCGGTCTGCGCGTGGAGCAGATGCTTGAGGACGGTCTGCTCGAGGAAACGCGCGCCCTTCTTGCCGCGGGCGTGTTTGAACGAAACGGCACCGCCGCACAGGCCATTGGCTACAAGGAGCTTTTGGGATACCTGCGCGGTGAGGAATCGCTTGCCGACGCCGTGGAGCGCCTGAAGACCGCCACGCGCCGCTACGCCAAGCGGCAGATGACCTGGTTTGGCGCGCGCCCCTACGTGCATTGGGTCACCGTGACCACCCCCGAGGGGAAGATCCGCCCCGCCGAGGAGCTGATCGACGAGATCGCGGCACTTGCCGCGCGCATCTGGCAGGAGGAGACGTAAAGTCTCCCAAAGCGCTATTCCCTTCCGTGCTATAAAAGCGCTATATCTTCCGTGCTGTAAAACTTCCCAAAACGCTATATCTTCTATGCTGTAAAAATCTGTAGAAAGGAGATCCGCCCATGAAGCGCATGGACTTTTTGCGCCGACACTGGCCGCGCATGGTTGCCACGCTCGGCATTCTGTCCATTCTGGTCTACACGCTCTATCACGTGCTGTCCGGCTCCTCCGGCGGATTGATGACCACCCCCGTCCAGCAGATCACCGACCGCGAGATCCTCGGGGGCACGGGATACCTCTTTCGCGACGAGACCGTCCTTTACGCCGAGGAGCCCGCGCTCGTGCAGGAGCTGGCCAAAAGCGGCACCAAGGTGGCCAAGGGAATGCCCCTGGCCGAGCTTCGCTTTGGCTATGACAAGGAGGAGCTTGCCGATCTGCAAAGCACGCTTGATCTGCTCAACCGACGGATCTCGATCCTCGAGGAGAGCATCCTCCCCTCGGACGTAAACCTCTCGCAGGCTGAGACCTATCGCAAGGACGCCGCCGCGGCCTCCCTGGCCATCCGCCGCGCCCTGCAGGAGGGCGATTGGACGGCCCTTGCCGAGCTTGAGGACAGCATGCTGATCGCCGTGAACCGCTACGCCTATCTGACGGGAGAGGCAGACGCCCTGAAGGAGACCCTTGCCGACCTGCGCGAGCTGCGCACAAGGCTGCTCGCCCCTCTGGCCACCACCCTCAGCAACACCGCCGCCTCCGGCTATTTTTACAGCCGCTCCCACGTGGACGGCTACGAGGCCCTCTTTACCGCCGACGCGCTCGCAGGTCTTACCCCCTCGGGGCTTGACGCCCTCACGGCCACAGACCCCCTTCCCGCAGAAGGCTTTGCCGTGGGCAAAATGGCCTATTCCTACCGCTGGTATCTCGCCGTCAAGGCGGAGATCTCGCCCGACCTGTTTGAGCCGGGTGAGCGATACGAGGTCACCTTCCCCGAGAGCGGAGACAAGACCCTCTCCATGACGCTCGACCGCATCGCCACGGAGCAGGGCTCGGACGAATGCCTCCTGATCCTCTACTCGGACGACGTCCCCTCGGACCTCCGCTTCCTGCGCGCGCAGAACGTGCAGCTCTCGCTCTCGGCCTGCTCGGGCTACTACATTCCCGAATCCGCCCTGCGCGAGGAGAACGGCGTGCTCGGCGTCTATATCTTCGAGGAGAGCACCGTCCGCTTCCGCCGCATTCACGTCCTTTATTACGGCGACGGCTACTGCATCGCCGAGGAAAAGGGCGATCAGGGAGAGGACTACCTCGATCTTTACGACATTCTCATCACCGCAGGCAAAAACCTCTACGACGGAAAGGTCTACTGACCTTCCAAAGCCACCCAAAAAAGGAGAATCCCATGCAGGATATGCACTATATGGACCGCAACCTCGCCGCGATCCGCACGCGGATACGCGAGGCCAAGGAGGAAAGCCGCGAGCGCTTTCCCGACCGCGACGGCGTCACACTCCTCGCCGCCGTAAAATACGCCGACACCGAGCAGCTGCGCTATCTGACCGAGGTCCTCGGCATCCGCGACGTGGGCGAGAACCGCGTCCAGCAAATGCTTGAGCACTGGGAGGTGCTTCCCGATCGGGAGAACCTGCGCTTCCATTTCATCGGCACGCTGCAAAAGAACAAGGTCAAATACATCATCGACAAGGTGGCCATGATCCACTCGCTCGACTCGCTCTCCTTAGCGCAGGAGATCGAAAAGCAGGCCGCCAAGCGGGATCGCACCGTGGACGTGCTTTGCGAGATCAACTGCGGACGCGAGGAAAGCAAAAGCGGTCTTATGCCCGAGGAGGCAGAGGACTTTTGCCTCTCTCTCGGTGATTTTCCGCATCTGCGCCTGCGCGGATTCATGACGATGGCCCCAAAATGCGAAAAAAATGAGGAATATCGAAAATATTTTCAAGAAACTTCTCAACTTTGTCTTGACATTTGGCGAAAAAAACTTCATAATATAGGTAGGCCCGTTTTGTCTATGGGCATGTCCGGCAGCTTTGAGGCTGCTATTTCGGAGGGGGCTGACGTCGTCCGCATCGGGCGCTCGCTCTTCACCCCCTGACCCCACACGTCGATTTTGAGCAAAATACATGGAGGTTGAACGATGAATTTGCTGAAGAAATTTGTCCGCAACGACAGCGCGGATTTTGAAGAGGACTACGAGGATATCTACGCGATCCCGGAGGACATCAAGATGGAAATGTCCGAGGTGGAGCCCGCGGCGGCCATGTCCGCTATGGATAGCCCCGAGAGAAAGGAGCCCGAGATCCATCCCGTGTCTGCCGACAAGGTGACCCTCAAGCTCCTGCAGCCCAAGACCCACACCGAGGCTGCACAGATCGCCGACAAGCTCAAGGAGGGCTGCATCGTCCTTCTGGACATCGCCAACCTGACCAAGGAGCAGGCACACCGCCTGGTGGATTTCCTGGCCGGCGTTGCCTACGTTCTGGGCGGCGAGATGATCAAGACCAACAAGAACACCATCGTCGTTTCCCCCGCAGGCGTGGATATCTCGGGCTTTGCGCCCCAGATCAAGAGCGCGGCGCGTGAGGAATACGAGAACGCCGAGATCTGATCCCCTGCAAAGGAAAACGACATCACGAAGCACGCCGCAGCAGAGCAGTCTACTGCGGCGGCTTGCGTGCAGTACGCCCTTCCCCCCACCCCTTGAAAGGAGCTGAAGCTGTTCCGCCATGCCGGATACCATTCTTTACGTGCTCAAAAGCACGCTCGCCGTCCTTCTTGACGTGCTTTCTCTCGCAATGCTCGGCCGCGCGATCTTCTCCTGGTTCGACCCGACCGAGGAATCCCGCTTCTCGGGCTTTCTCTATATGCTCACCGAGCCCGTCATTCTCCCCATCCGCAGGCTCTGCCAAAGAATGCGCTGGTTTGAGGGAAGTCCCTTGGATTTCCCCTTCCTTCTGACCATGATCCTGCTCTCGCTCTTTGGCGTCCTCCTCTCGGTCTGACGTGGCACAGGAAAGACAAACGGAACGCTCCCCCCTCGCGGCGAGGCTTTGGGATGCTTGCCGAAAACAGGAAAACGGGATGCCTGCGCGCATCCCCTTTTTGACGCCGCGTGAGCGACGGGAGGCCGAGCGCTGCCTTGCCTCGCTCGGACGTCTCGGCTCGGCCTTCTTCTTTGGCGGATACCCGGACGCCGAGCGCGTCTGCCTCTTTTTGCTCCCCGATTACCTGCTCGACGCGCTGGGGTGTTCTCCCATGGACGCCCCTGGCGAGCAGGTGCTCTCCCTGCTTTCGGAGGACGCCGAGGAGGGCGTTTGCGCCCTGCGTGTGCGCGGAAGCGGATTTCAAACGCTTCGCCACAAGGACTATCTCGGCTCGCTTCTCGCGCTGGGCATCGAGCGCGATTCCTTTGGCGACATCGCCCTGCAGAGCGATCACGAGGCCGTTCTCTTCTGCACGCGCCCCATGCGCACCTTCCTTCTTGCCCACCTGGAGCGCGTCGGAAAGGATGCCGTGCGCTGCTCGCCCTATACCCTTGAAGAAGGCTTTACCGACGGTCGGCAGTACCGCCCCATTCACGGAACGGTTGCCTCCGCACGCCTGGACTGCGTGGTGGCGGCGCTGACCAACCTTTCGCGCGAGGACGCCCAGCGTGCCATCCGCGAGGGACGGGTGGAGGTGGACTTTGAGGAGGAAACGCGCACCGATCTTTCCCTCACTCCTCCCGCGACGCTCTCGATCCGCGGCTACGGCCGCTTCCGCCTGCGCGCCTTTGAGGGAGAAACGCGAAAGGGACGCTTGCGCTTCTTCGCCGAGCAGGCGATCTGACCTCTTCCCACGGAAAAATACCCGATACGGTCGATTGCTCTTGTTTTTTGCAAAAGACTGTGCTATAATGAAAAACAGCAAATACCGATCGCAAACCATTACAGATTGGAGATACTTTTATGGAAAACGTTAGAATTCAGGACGATCTTTATCTGCACGTCAACGGAAAGAAGCTGGAGGAGCTGGTCATTCCGGACGACAAGCCCGCGGCAGGCGGATTTGTGGAGCTTTCCGACAGCGTGGAGAAGATCATGATGGGCGAGTTTGAGGCCATGGCCGAGAGCCGCACCTATCCCAACGATTACCTGAGGAGAGCCTGCGAGCTCTACGCCATCGCCAAGGATGCCGAAAGCAAGGAAAAGCACGGCATCGCTCCCGCACTCAAGCACCTCGCCATTCTTGACGAGATCGAGAGCCTCGGCGACCTGGCACGCCTGTATAAGGAGCTGACCCTGCGCGGCATTCCCACGCCCTTTGCCATCAGCCCCGACACCGACATGAAGAACACCAAGCAGCGCCTGGCGTATATCCAGGGCGCGGGCGTCATTCTTCCCGACGCCTCCTACTACAAGCCCGAGATGGCGGCACAGAAGGAGCAGATCCTCGGCATCTGGACGAACGTGGCAAAAATGGTGATGGCAAAGACCGACCTCTCCCCCGAGGAGCAGGAAAAGTACGTGCTCGACACCCTCGCCTTTGACGAGATCCTCGGCGGTCTGGTCAAGACGCAGGAGGAGTGGTCCAAGTACGTGGAGATGTACAACCCCATGCCCGAGGGCGAGGTGGCAAAGATGCTCTCCACCCTGGATCTTGACGCCATTCTGACCGATCTGTTCGGCCACGTTCCCGCAACGCTGGTCGTCACCGAGCCCCGCTTCTTCGGCGCGTTTGCCACGGTGCTCAACGCCGACACGCTCACCCTTTACAAGCACTGGGCCTACGTGACCGGCCTGCTTCGCTTCTGCTCCTACCTCTCCGAGGAGCTGCGCGACATGGGCGGCATGTATAGCCGCGCGATCATGGGTGTGGCGCAGATGCAGTCCATCGAAAAGTTTGCCTACAACCTGGCCTCGAGCATCTTCTCCGAGCCCGTGGGCATCTACTACGGCGAGAAGTATTTTGGCGAGGAGGCAAAGAAGGACATCACCGAGATCGTCTACCGGATCATCGACACCTACCGCGAGCGCATCAAGACCAACGAGATCCTGGGCGAGGCAACGCGGGAAAAGGCGATCCTCAAGCTCTCCACCATGGGGGTCAAGATGGGATACCCCGACAAGGCAAGAGCCATCTACGATCAACTCGTGTTTGATCCCGAGGACTCGCTCTTTGACGTTATGCGCACGCTCTCGAGAATTTGCGAGCTGGACGCCCTTTCCAAGCTGGACCAGCCCACCGAGCCCGAGAACTGGCAGATGCCCGGCCACATGGTCAACGCCTGCTACGATCCCTTCGTCAACGACATCACCTTCCCCGCGGCCATTCTGCAGGCCCCCTTCTACTCCCTGAAGCAGACGAGAAGCGAGAACCTCGGCGGCATTGGAAGCGTGATCGGACACGAGATCTCCCACGCCTTTGACAGCAACGGTGCGAAGTGCGACGAGAACGGAAACATCAACAACTGGTGGACCGAGGAGGACTTCAAGCGCTTTGATGCAAAGGTGCAGCAGATGATCGAGCAGTTTGACGGCATCGAGCTGCCCTGGGGCAAGGTCAACGGCGCGTTTATCGTCAGCGAGAACATGGCGGACAACGGCGGCATGGCCGTAACGCTGGACATCATGTCGAAAACCGAGGGAGCCTCCTACGAGGAGTACTTCTCCAACTGGGCAAGAGTGTGGTGCCAGAAGGCGAAGCCCGAGTATCTTGCGCTTCTGCTTTCGGTGGACGTACACGGACCCTGCTCGCTCCGCGCGAACATTCCGCCGAGAAACTTCCCCGAGTGGTACGAGACCTTCGGCGCGACCGAGGCAGATCAGATGTATATCGCTCCCGAGAAGCGCATCGTGATCTGGTAAGAGAACCAATAGACAAAAAAGAGGCAAATGCGATCGCATTTGCCTCTTTTTTGTCTATTGGTT
>JAFNVK010000067.1 GCA_017379815.1 Clostridia bacterium | reverse complement strand
GTTTTGGGGGAGCTCGAGGGGACTTTTTCAAAAGTCCCCTCGAAAAAACCGCGTCCCCGCGCCCCCAACCCGCGTCCCTACAAAAAACGAGACAACAGTTACAAATCACAAAAAGGAGGAGACGCCTTGAAGGATCTTCTTACCCCCACCTATATGTTTTCTTCCTACCGCGAGGTCACGCCCGATTTTCTTCTGGAGCACGGCATCCGCGGTCTGCTTCTGGACATCGACAACACCCTCGCTCCCTACGAGCAGGAGGATCCCGACGAGAGCATTCGCGCCTGGGTCAAGGGGATGCAGGAGGCAGGGATCGCCATCGCGCTCGTCTCCAACAATCACCCTCCCCGCGTGGAGCGCTTTAACCGCACCTTGGGCCTTCCCGCCTACGCGGACAGCGGAAAGCCGGGCAAGCGCACCCTTCTTCGCGCCATGCGCGAGCTTGGACGCGAGCCCTCGGAATGCGCCATGATGGGCGACCAGCTTCTGACCGATTCCTACGCGGGTCGGCACATCGGTCTGCCCTCCGTCATCGTTCCCCCCATCAAGGATAAGACCAATCCCTTCTTCCGCTTCAAGCGCCTCTTGGAGCGTCCCTACATCCGCCGTTACGCAAAGGCGCACGGCTACGCGGACTGGATGTCCTTCTGGCGCATCCGCGACCCGAAGTAACCTTTACGAAAGGAGCATTCCGCTTGCGCGGAAGACGAATCGAATGAGCAATCCCATGTTTGGTCCCGGCGGCAACGGCGAGGCCTTTTACGCCGCAGGAAATAAAAGCACCATCCAAGCCCCCGGCTGGCTGGAAAAATACGGCCTTGACGCCTACGAATACGAGGCCGGCAACGGCATCTCGGCAGGGGAGGCCACTCTGCGCGCCATCGGCGAGAAGGCGCGGGAGCATCACATCCGCATGTCTCTGCACACGCCCTACTTCATTTCGCTCTCGGGCGTGGAGGAGGAAAAGCGCCTGAGAAGCCTGGACTATATCGGCAAATCTCTCTGGGCGGCCTCGCTTCTCGGGGCGGACTCCATCGTCATTCACAGCGGCAGTGCCGCAAAGATCTCGCGCGAGGAGGCCATGGCTCTCTCCAAGGATACGCTCGCTCGCGTGGCCGACACCTTTGGGGATGCGGGCATTCGGCTGGGCATTGAGACGATGGGCAAGATCAATCAGCTGGGGACGCTTGACGAGGTCATCGAGCAATGCCGCGTCTCTCCCGTCTTCGCGCCCGTGGTGGACTTTGGCCACCTCAACGCGCGCGAGCTTGGCGGAGCGTTCCTTAACGTGGACGATTACCGCCGCGTCTTCCAGACGATCGGCGAGCAGCTTGGCGACGCCTATGCCAAGGATCTGCACTGCCATTTTTCCAAGATCGAATACACCAAGGCAGGCGAGAAAAAGCACCTGACCTTTGCCGACGACATTTTCGGCCCCTCCTTTGAGCCTCTTGCCGAGGCCATCGTGCGCGAGGGCGTTTCCCCGCGCATCATCTGTGAGTCGGCCGGCACGCAGGCCGAGGACGCGCTTGCCATGAAGCAGATGTGGCTGCGCGCCAAGGAGAGCATCTCCTGATTCTTCAACCATTTTACCCCGAAAGGACGTCTCATGCAAACCCTGAAGGAAAGATATCTGCGCGCCAAGCGCGCCCTGTTTGATAAGGTCTACGCCTTCCTCAACGAGCGGCAGAGGGAGGCCGTTTACACCGTGGATCACCCCCTGCTCGTGCTTGCGGGCGCGGGGAGCGGAAAGACCACCGTGCTCGTTCGCCGCATCGCCTTTATCATCCGCTACGGCAACGCCTATCTCAGCGACCGCGTGCCCACGGGCCTTAGCGAGGATGCGCTTCTCGCGCTGGAAGAGGCCGAAAAGCTGCCCGCCGAGGAGATCGAGCAGCTTTGGCTCCCCTCCTTTGCCGAAGGGGCGTGCGAGCCCTACCGCGTGCTTGCCATCACCTTTACCAACAAGGCGGCAGGCGAGATCCGCGAGAGATTGGAGCAGATGTTCCCCGACCGTCCCGAGGCGGCCGCCGACATCGTCACGGGCACCTTCCACTCGCTTTGCGTGCGTATTCTGCGCCGCCACGGCGAGCTGATGGGCTACCGCCAAGGCTTTACCATCTACGATGCCGACGACACCAAAAAGGCAATTCTTGCCGCCATGGGGCGCTGTGACATCGACGAAAAGCTGCTCCCCGTCAAGAGCGTGATCAACGCCATCGGCCGCGCAAAGGACAAGCTCCTCTCGCCCGACGCCTTCTCTATGGAGGCGGGAAGCGATTTTCGGGCCAAGCAGGTCGCGCGCGTGTACGAGGCCTACCAGCAGCTCCTGCGCGAGTCCAACGCCATGGATTTTGACGATCTGATCATGCAGACCGTGCTTTTGCTTCGGGCGCATCCCGAGATCTGCGAGAGCTATCAGCGCCGCTTCCGCTACGTTTGCGTGGACGAGTTCCAGGACACCAACGTGGCTCAGCTTCAGCTCACCGTTCTGCTCTCGGGCGGCTACAAGAACCTGATGGTGGTGGGCGACGACGACCAGAGCATTTACAAATTCCGCGGCGCGACCATCGAGAACATTCTCACCTTTGACCGTCTCTTCCCCGAGGCCAAGGTGATCAAGCTGGAGCAGAACTACCGCTCCACCCAGCGCATTCTGGACGCGGCCAACGCCGTGATCGCCAACAACGCGGGGAGAAAGGGGAAGACGCTCTGGACGGCGGCGGGCGAGGGCGCAAAGCTGCAGCTTCTGCTCTGCGACGATCAGAACGCCGAGGCGCGCGAGGTGGTGGACACGGTCAGCCGTCTCGTCTCGCAAAAGAAAGCGACCTACCGCGATTTTGCCGTGCTCTACCGCACGAATGCGCAGTCCAACAGCCTGGAAAAGGCCTTTGCCCGTTCGGCCGTGCCCTACCGCGTGCTTGGCGGCACGCGTTTTAGCGACCGCAAGGAGATCCGTGACGCGGTGGCCTATCTGCAGGTCATCAGCAACCGCGACGACAATCTGCGCCTCTGGCGCATCATCAACGAGCCCCGACGCAAGCTGGGAGCAAAGACCCTAGACGCCATCGCCGCGATCGCCGAGGAGCAGGGCTGCAGCCGCTTCTCGGTCATCGAGAACGCCTCGCGCTACACCGCGCTTGACCGCAGCCGCGCAACGCTGGAGAGCTTTGCCGACCTGATCAACGGTCTTGCCAAGGATGCCGAGACCATGCGTCTGGACGTCCTCTTTGACCGTATGCTCGATCTTTCGGGCTATCGGCAGATGTGGGTGGACGCAGGTCCTGAGGAGGCCGAGCGTCTGGAGAACCTGGAGGAATTCAAGTCGGGTATTCTCGAATATATGGAAGAAAACGAAAACCCCACCCTCACGGGCTTTTTGGAGGAAACCGCCCTCGTGGCCGACGTGGACCGCTACGACGAAACGGCAGACGCCGTCGTCCTGATGACGGTACATAGCGCAAAGGGTCTGGAATTTCCCATCGTGCTTCTCCCCGGCATGGAGGAGGGGCTTTTCCCCGGCATGCAGACCG
>JAFNVK010000066.1 GCA_017379815.1 Clostridia bacterium | reverse complement strand
CCGCAGCCCGAGAGGAGGCTGAGCGAGCAGAGAAGCCAGGCAAGCAGAAGGGCAGAACACCGTTTTTTCATGGGGATTCCTCCTAAAATACACATATTCGCAAGGGAACGGTTGAGGGATCGCGAGCCGATCGCGCGCCCCTTAAGAACAGTATAGCACACTTTTTGGCAGGTTGCAAGAAGAAAAAGAAGAACTTGCCTGCGGCGCGATCGGGAAGGGGGAAAAGCAAAAGCGCACCCATCAGGGTGCGCTTTTGTTGGGGGGGAGTGTCATGGGAAAAGCGGTCGGCTTTATGCCGCCGCTGTTCCCAAGGCAATTACTGCTCAGAGCTGATCTCGGACTGCAGCTGCTGCTTCTTTGCCAGAAGTGCCTGCTCAATGGCCTCGATGTCTTCGGCGTGTGCGCTTTCAAACTCCGCAAAGAATCCATCCTTTGCCGCGTTCATGCTTGCCTCGATCTCGGCAGCCTTCTCCGTAAGCTTTGCTTCGACGTTCTCATCAAACACGGTGCTCTCAAGCTCGATCAGCGCGGCTTCTGCCTGTCTGAGCTTTGCGATCAGTGCTTCAAGAGAGGCGTTCAGATCGGCGCCGACTTTTTCGTATGCCGCGAGCATCTTGTTATAATTTTCCTCCGTCAACTGAAGCGTTGCGGTTGCGGAAGCATATTCCTCGCCGTTTACCTCAAGGGATGCCGTGTAGTTCTTCTGCTTCAACAGCTCGACCTTTGCCTCGCGAAGCTTGGACAGGGATTTTTGGTATTCGGATTCGGGGGAAACGAGCATGTTGTAGCGGAACTGATCCAGCTCGGTGATTGCGGTGCTGTAAACGTCAAGCGCGGCTTTGTACGCGCTGTGGGTCAAGCTGTAGAGACCGCCAAGCTCCTTGATGATCTTTGCGGTTTCCTCGCGCTCGGCAAACGAGATCTTATATTCCTTTGCAGAGTAATATGCGTCTCTCATTTCTTCGGTCAACAGCAGAGCGGTCTCTATGCGTCCTGCGGAAATGACCTTGTAGAGCTGCTGCTCGTCCATGGCGTTGATCTCCTCCTCGGTATAGAGCGAGGAGGCAAGAGCCATCTGGCGAAGCGCGTCGATCTTAAGCGCCTCGACCTTTTCGACCGTTCCGTGAATATCAAGCGCCTGCAGTGCGTCGCTTGCCTTCTTTGCCAGCGTCTTTTGGAGCTGCTCGGCGTATTTGGAGTTGCCCGAAACCGAGATCTTTACGGTGTTTTCGGATGCGTCAACGTTGCCTTGCACCAGATAGCCTGTGTCGGAGGCAAGCGAGATCATCATCTCGATGGCTTGCTCGGGCGTTTTGCCGACAAATGCCTCGCCAACGATGAGAATGCTGCCGTCATCGTTGAGGGCGGTCACCGAGATGACCTTGTTTTCGTCGTCGATCATGAATTCCACGCTGGGGTTGATGTCGACCGTCATACGCGTGACGCTGCCCTCCTCGGGCTTGGCGGTGGAGCAGGATGTAAACGAAATCGCCGATAATGCGATTGCAAACAACAGAAAAAGACCAATGAAGCGTTTTTTCATAGCAGATGTTTCCTTTCCATATATGGTTTAACGACGGATCGCCGTTGGTTTAAGTATACAACAAAACGCCGATCCGAGCAATAAACAAAAGCCAATCATTGATAAAAATTTAATCAATGATGTGTTTTTGATTGATTTTTTTCAAAGGATATGCTATAATGAGGGTGTGGAAATTCCAAGACGAGGAGGCTTAACAACGTGTCGGCATTAACGAAAAAGGCGCTATTGATTGCTTTTGGCGAGCTGCTTGAGGAAAAGCCGTTCAACAAGATCACCATAACCGATATTACGGCAAAATGCGGCTTAAATCGCATGACCTTTTACTATCATTTTGATAACATTTACGAATTGATGATCTGGGGACTGGAGACGCAAATGCGTGAGGTGAGCCGGGACTATATCAACTATGAAAACTGGAAAACCGGATATCTTCGCGTGTTCTATTTTGCGCTTGACCGCAAGAGCTACATTAAGAAGATCTTTCAAACGCTGGAGCAGGAGCACCTTGAGCATTACCTGAATAAGATCGCGGAACGCATGGTGCTTTCGGTAATCGAGGATAAGAGCGGCGATCAATCGCTGAACGAGGATGACAAGCTGTTTACGGCGCAGATTTGTGCCTACGTCTTAGTTGGGGTGCTGATGAGCTGGGTATCGCGCGGCATGAAGGAAACGCCCGAGCTCATGATCGAACGAACGGGGCGTCTGCTTGACGGAACGATTGAAAAAACGATCAGGGAATAAGAAACGGGTATCAGTCAATGCATTTGTCTTGGCCGCAAGCCGCTCCGTTTTGTGTCCGCCTGCAGGGGCAGAGCACGATTCTCTTCGTGCGCTATTCCCGGAATTTCGCCTACGGCGAATATACCCACGCCCTGCGTCTGGTGAGCAAGCTCCCCGACCTTCGGGCGGGGTATGCGGACCGGATCCCGCTACGCCTTTGGCGAGCGGTGCCGGGTGCGCTTCGTGCGTAGCACGTCCAAAAAGAACAGGCACGCGATTGCGTGCCTGTTCTTTT
>JAFNVK010000065.1 GCA_017379815.1 Clostridia bacterium | reverse complement strand
GCTATTTTATACGCCGACCGCAATCCGTATGCACTCATCCGCCTCGTTCCGACCATGCCGATGCAAAGGCGGCGGTCAAAGGGCTGCAGAGTGCCGCTGTAATACAGAAGCAGTGGCGGATCCTTGATCTCACGCAAAGCGGACGGAAAATCGGCGTGTGTGTACGGCAGGATGCCGATGCTCTGGCGCTCGCAAAGATCCAGGATCTGAGAAGCGCGCTCCAGGCTCTTGCTTTGCAGCTTGGCCTTGGTGGAATCCGAAATCCCCTCAACCTGGGCGATCTCTCCATCCTCGGCATGATAGACCGCATACGGCCCGTCGTAGACCTGAAGAAGCCGTTTGACGTCACGGTTTCCCGCTCCCAATGCTTCGGCAAGCCAGATCCAAAACAATGCATTTTGCAGCTCCACGGACGCTCTCCTCTCTTTCTTCCGATTTGCGGCTCGATAAGAGCCGACTTTATCCTTGCGCTTTTCAACAAGGCAAGGCTCGATCGCTTATCGGGAAAACTCCCACATCAGGATCGAGGCCGCCACCGCCGCGTTGAGCGACTCTGCGCGCGCGGTCATGGGAATGATGACGCTGCGATCGCAGGCGGCAACCGTTTCGGGGCAAAGCCCGTGCCCCTCGTTTCCGATGACGACGCAATCTCCGCTCTGCGGCACGAAGCTGCCGAGGCGAAGTGCCTCATCGTCGAGCGCGGCCGCAAAAACTCTGCGCCCATGCTCACGCAGCTGCGTGATGACGGGAGCCAGCGCAGGAACACGGTCGATCGACTGGGAGAACAGCGTTCCCATCGAGCCTCTGACGGCCTTCGGATGATAGATATCCGCGCAGTCCGCGCTCAGGATCAAGCGGTCGATCCCCATAGCCGCGGCCGAGCGAATGATCGCACCCACGTTTGAGGGATCGCGCACCGATTCCAGAAGCACGATGCGCTCTCCCTCCATGCTTGAAAAATCTGCGCTATTATATATTGTAACAATTTTTTGGAATTTGTCAATATATTTTGCCACACATATCACGCCTTCAGGCGATTTTTCTTCGGAAATTTTCAAAAAAACCTCCTCCGAGAGCAAAAGAAGGCGTCCAATGCGGGAAAGCGCCTCCCTTCCGTGGGTGGCCTCAGCCCTCGAAAGGATCTCCTGCGCGCGATCGGCACGCAAAGCGACGAGGGGCAGCTCAAGTCGGTTACGGATGGCCTCGTCAAAAAGCTTTATCCCATCAAAGCGAAAAAGCCCCTTCTCCTCTCTTGCCCTCCGGTCGGAAAGCTTGCACAGCTCCACCACCGTACGGTTTTGCCTGGAGGAGATGATCTCACCCAAAAGCTCCAAAAAATTCACTCCCATTCCTAAAAACTCGGGGGTTTTCACCCCCGCTTATCGGTCTCTAACAATGACAAAAACCCGATGAATTCATCGGGTTTTTGATCACTCCATCAAAGAGCAGCCTTAGCCTGAGCGGCGAGTGCTGCGAATGCCTCCTTGTCGGAAACGGCGATCTCAGCCAGCATCTTGCGGTTGAGGGTAACGCCGGCCAGCTTGAGGCCATGCATAAAGGTGGAATAGTTCATTCCGTTGACCTTCGCCTGAGCGGAGATTCTGGTGATCCAGAGGGAACGGAAATCTCTCTTCTTCATCTTTCTGCCGGCGAAAGCGTAGTTACCGCTCTTCAGCACGGCCTGCTTAGCCATCTTAAAATGCTTGGACTTTGCGCCCCAGTAGCCCTTAGCGGCCTTCAGGGTAGCCTTTCTTCTCTTGCGCGTCATCATTGCGCCCTTAACTCTTGCCATTTTTCAATTCCTCCGTTTCTCTTATTTTACCAGTGCCTTCAGATTGTCAGCCATCTTGCCCTGCACCAATGCGCTGGAACGCAGATGTCTGAGTCTCTTTGCGCTCTTGTTACCGGTATTGTGACGGTGAGAACTGTGGAACATTTTGACCTTGCCGTTGGCAGTAACAGAAAATCTCTTTGCCGAGGCCTTATGCGTTTTGATTTTTCCCATTTTCTTAACTCCTTTTCTTCAATGTCCGGCAATAGGAACGCCGGAAATTATCATGCAGTCCCCCTCTTGCAAGGGGTGATAGAATGAACAAACGGTTTCGTGCGGATTATTTCGCTTTGACAGGAGAGATCACCATGCTGATGATTCTGCCGTCGAGAACCGGCTTCTTGTCGATCGCGCCGAACGCAGCGCAAGCGGCCTCAAAGCGCTCCAGGACCTCGCGTCCCATGGGGATATGGCTCATTTCACGTCCGCGGAAGCGCATGACGACGCGAACCTTGTTGCCCTCCGAAAGGAATCGCTGAGCGTGTCTGGCCTTGGTCTCAAAATCGTGGACGTCAATTCGGTAGGAAAGCTGAATCTCCTTCAGCTCAACCGTCTGCTGCTTTTTCTTGGCCTCCTTCTCGCGCTTGTCACGCTCGAAGCGGAACTTTCCGTAGTCCATGATCTTGCAGACGGGCGGATTTGCCTGGGATGCCATCATCACCAGATCCATGCCCTGATCGTATGCAAGCTCCAGTGCCTTTGCCGAGCTCATGATGCCCATGACCTCGCCGTTGGAGCCGATCAAACGAACCTCCTTGGCGTTGATCTCCTCGTTTAGCAGGTTTTCCTTCTCTTTCGCGCTAATAGTCCAACACCTCCAAAAATAAAAAATAACCGTACAAAGATTGCTCTCCGTACGATCACCGCAGTTCGGCTTTTCGCCCATGGGCGCTATACAAGCCAAAGGATCTATTGACCAGCATCACAACCGGTGTGCAGGTGAGAACGGAGCGTTCTGCTTTGTTTACTTTGGTATTATACTACACTTTCCCCCCTTTGTCAAGCCCTTTTTCGCATTTTTTTCTACTTTCCTTAAAAAATCCTTTTTTTGCGCAAAAGCGACAGCGATCGACCGAAAAAAGCGGGCCAAAACAGGCCTTGGAAGGCTCTTTTCGCCCCACGACGTGACGTACGACACGAATGTCCATCGTAAAATGGCACAAAATTCACTACCCGGATAGGGGGTAAAATTTTATTCCGTATCTTTTTCACAAAAATTCGTGTCAATTTTCGTCACATTTGAATATTTACAAAAGCGCCGTTTTGTTGTATAATAAACTCTGCCGGCGGACAATCGTCCTCCGGGTTTCCCCTTTTTGCACATTACCAGATTGTTCTCGCCAAATGCCAATCTCATGACATCACTGAGCGAAAGCAGCTGTGAGTGTGCAATTTTCATTTTCTGCGGTTTTTCTTTCCGCTGACAATAAACGCATACTTCAACCGGCAGATCCCTGCCAAGAATAACGGAGGAAACGTCTTATGGAATTCCTTTATCTTTTGGAAAAGATCCGAACCCCCTTTGGAGATTGGCTCATGGGCACACTGACCCACCTTGGCGCGGAAACGCTCTTTATCGTGGCCGCCCTGCTCTTTTTCTGGTGTCTGGACAAAAAGAAGGGATACTACCTGCTCTTCACGGGACTTTCGGGTGTCCTTTCCGTACAGATCCTCAAGATGGCCTGCCGCATTCCCCGCCCATGGGTTCTTGACCCCGATTTTAGGATCGTGGAAAGCGCGCGCGAGGGAGCTACGGGCTACTCCTTCCCCAGCGGACATACCCAATGCGCCACCGGCGTTTACGGAAGCATCGCCCGCTCGCACCGCAATTGGATCGTTCGCACGGTCTCCGTCGCGATCCTCGTAACGGTCGCCTTTTCCCGGATGTACCTCGGCGTACATACCCCGCTTGACGTTCTGGTCTCGCTTGGCATCGGCCTTTTCTTCGTCTTTGCGCTCTATCCGATCCTTGACAAGGCCTTTACGAGCCACCTCGGCATGCTTGCCCTCTTTGCCTTCTGCACGCTCTTTGGCCTGGCCAATCTGCTCTTTGTGGAGCTTTACGCCTTTCCTGCCGACGTGGACCTTGCCAATCTGCTCAACGCCAAGGAGACCGCCTGGAAGCTTCTGGCCGCCATTCTCGGTATGCTCGCGGCTTATCTCCTCGACCACTACCTGGTGCATTTTGAGGTAAAGGCCGTCTGGTGGGTGCAGATGATCAAGATCGCGCTCGGCGTGGGAAGCTTCATGCTCCTGCGCATCCTGCTCAAGCAGCCCTGCAACGCTCTGCTCGGCGAGGCCGCCGGCGGAGGGCTTCGCTACTTCCTGCTCGTCGTCTGGAGCGGCGGCATCTATCCGATGCTCTTCCCCTTTCTCAACAAGCTCGACCGCAAGAAAAAAGCGGCGTGATCTTCAACAAGCAAAAGAACCGCCTCGGCAAAGGCCGAGGCGGTTCTTGTTTTAGCGATTAAAGACGGTCGAGAAGCTTTTCTGCACGGTGCTTCATGACCGTGGCGTAATAGGTCACCACGATAACCTCAAGCGCCTTGTTCAGCCGCGCGCGCGCACCCTCGAAGGGCTCCTTATAATCTACGGTAAACTCCTCCACGATCTCGTGGAAGGAGGTCAGCACGCAGGTCTCGCACTTCATCATATATTCCACGATGCGGCAGATATAATCGTACAGCACCGAATCGCTGATGATATCGTCGGAGGAATCCTCAAGATCGCCGTTGATATACTGGATCAGATAGGCGATCCGATCGAGCTGCATGCAGGAGCGGAGCATATTGATGATGAGGATATGCGCCACCTGATCGATGTTGTATTTCTTTGAGCGACTATTGGCCACCCAGCCGCGCTTGGTCCAGTTCTGCAGCGTGGAGCTGTCAATGCCCGAGATCTCACGGATCTGCGTGAGCATAACGCCGTTACTGATAAAAAACACCTTTCTGAGAAAAGCAAGCCCCGTTGCGCCGTCTACGTCCGACTGCTTGAGCCGCGTTCCCGGAATGCGATCGTCCTGAAATTGCAAATTCATTCTTTTTTCTCCTTCAAAGCACAAAAACTAATATTCTACGCTTATTATATCACGCAATCGTCTGATTGTCAATGCATTTTTTTGGAATTTTTGCGTCCTGCTTTGATTTGATGATGAAGTAAAAGCCCCCGCGAGACAATTCTCACGAGGGCTTTTCCGTCTGTAATTATCGATCGCAGAGCATTGCGGAGACAATACTGTCGCGATCCAGTCCTACCGAGCGCCAGATGGGCTCGTCCTTTTCCTGAACGGCGAACTGATCCTTGAGCGCCATGATGTGCACGCTCTTTCCTTGCATACGGGGGTAGGAGGAAAGCGCATCCGAGAGCATCATGCCCATACCGCCCGCATAGATCTCCTCCTCAAGGAAGATGATCCTACAAGCCTTTTCGGGAAGAAGCCCGGCCACCTCCTTGGCCACCTCGGCGTAGGGGCAAAGCTGCTCCAGAAGGAGCACGCCCGTGCAAAAGCCCTTTTCCTCCAGCAGCCTTGCGGCGGCAAGCGCCTCCGAAGCGATGCGTCCGTGCGTAACGATCACGCCGTCAAGCGTCTCTGCCTCCTTCGGCGAATAGCTGCTTCTGACGCTTCCCGTCTGCTCACGGCCGTAAAAGACGCGGCAAAGCTCGCTATTCTCCCGTCCGTTCGGATAGCGGATCGCCACAGGTCCCGTGCTCTGCAAGGCAGAGTCCAAGGCGCGGGAGAGCGCGTCGTGAGTGATCGGCGTATACAAGCGAAGCCCCGGGATCTCGGAAAGAAAGGCAACGTCAAACATTCCGTGGTGGGTCGCACCGTCGGAGGGATTAAGCCCTGCCCGATCGATGCAGAAAACGACGGGAAGCTCCTGGAGAGCCACGTCGTGAATGATGTTATCGTAAGCGCGCTGAAGGAAGCTCGAGTAGATCGCCACCACGGGGCGGTAACCGTTTGCGGCAAGACCCGCCGCAAAGGTAACGGCGTGTGCCTCGGCGATCCCTACGTCAAAGAAGCGATCGGGAAACGTCTCCTTGAAGGGCGTCAGACCGGTTCCCAGCGTCATCGCGGCCGTAATGGCACAGATGCTCCCGTCATTGGCAGCCCTTTCGGTCAGAAGCTTGCCCATTTCCTCCGAGAAGGTCGGCTCGTTGTTTACCGGGCGCCCGGCAGGCGCAACACCGTGGTATTTTCCGGGGTCGGCCTCGGCAGGGGCGTATCCCTTTCCCTTTTGGGTCTTGAGATGAATGATGCAGGCCTGCTCGCTCTCCTTTGCCTCACGCAAAAGGCGCTCCACGGCCTCCTCGTCGTTTCCGTCCACAGGACCGAGATAGTTCAGTCCGAGGTTTTCAAAGTAATTCGTTCCGTAGAGTGCGGATTTGAGCGCGTTCTTCATGCGGCGCAAGCCGTTGAAGAGCGGACGCCCGATCAGCGGAATATGGCAAAGGATCTTCGCAGTGACGTCCTTGGTGCGGAAATACCCCTCCGAGGAGCGAAGATGCGAAAGCTCGCGCGCAAAGCGGCCGATGTTCTTGGAAATAGACATCTCGTTCTCGTTGAGGATCATGATCAGGCGAAGCTTGCCCCGACTGTTGTTGAGGGCCTCGTGGATCATGCCGCCCGTATAGGCGCCATCACCAAAAACGCAGACCGTGTACGCATCCGAGCCGCTGATGCGGTCAGCCTCGGCAAAGCCGAGAGCGGCAGAGAGCGAGGTGGAGCTATGCCCCGCGCCAAAGCAATCGTGCTCGCTCTCACTTCGCTTGGGAAAGCCGCTGAGGCCTCCGCCGCGGCGAAGCTCGTCAAAGCGGTCGCGACGTCCGGTGATCAGCTTGTGCACGTAGCTCTGGTGGCCCACGTCAAAGAGGATATGATCCTTCGGGGAGGAAAAAACGCGGTGAATGGCGAGCGTCAGCTCGACCGCACCGAGGTTGGAAGCAAGATGGCCGCCGTTTTCGAGCACGCGCTCCACAAGGAAGGCGCGGATCTCCTCGGCAAGAGGAGCAAGCTCCTCGCGCGGCATGGCTTTAAGATCCTCCGGAGAGTTGATCTGATACAAACGGGGGTAACGCAGAGAGCGTGCATCCCGATTTTGTTCCATCATTCTTCCCTCCCTTCAGGATGTTTCGCTTCATAAAATATAGTATAGCATACTCTTGTGGAAAAGTCAACAGATTTTCCCTCTCGCAAAGCGACAAAAGGCATTCGGATCTGCCTTTTGAGCAAAAAACGACCGCCGCAAATGCGGCGGTCGGAAAAATCGGATCAGTGAATGACGCAGCGCTCGGTGTCCTTATCAAAGATGTGCATTCTGGACATATCAAAGCCCACCTTGATGGTATCGCCTGCGCGAGTGGAGGATCTGGAGGAAACGCGAGCGATGAGCTTGCCCTCCTCACCAACGTTCAGGTACAGGTAGATCTCGGCACCCATAAGCTCGGTAACGTCAACGAAGGTCTCGATAACGGCACCCTCGCAGTTGGCGATGTTGAGCTCATCGTCATGGATGCACTCGGGACGAAGGCCGCCAACGACCTCCTTGCCGATATACTCTGCCAGAGCAGGATCCTTTGCCTTGTCGGCGGGCATCTTCAGCTTATTGCCCTCGTAAATGAAGTAGAGATCCTCGCCCTCCTTCTCGAGAACACCGTTGAGGAAGTTCATCTGAGGAGTGCCGATAAAGCCTGCAACGAAGATGTTGACCGGCTTCTCATACAGCTTCTGAGGAGAATCGACCTGCTGGATCAGACCGTCCTTCATAACGACGATTCTGGTTGCCATGGTCATAGCCTCGACCTGGTCGTGCGTAACGTAGATAAAGGTGGTTCCAACGCGGTTGTGGAGCTTGGTCAGCTCGGTTCTCATGGCTGCACGGAGCTTTGCATCCAGGTTGGAGAGCGGCTCGTCAAGAAGGAATACCTGAGGATCACGCACGATTGCACGTCCGAGTGCAACACGCTGCTTCTGACCGCCCGAAAGAGCCTTCGGCTTACGGTCGAGCAGGTGGGTGATATCCAGGATACGGGCAGCCTCTTCCACGCGGCGCTTGATCTCTTCCTTGGGGGTCTTGTTGAGTTTCAGACCGAAGGCCATGTTCTCAAACACAGTCATATGGGGGTACAGAGCGTAGTTCTGGAACACCATTGCAATCTTACGATCCTTAGGAGCTACGTCGTTGACCAGCTGGTCGCCAATGAACAG
>JAFNVK010000064.1 GCA_017379815.1 Clostridia bacterium | reverse complement strand
CTCATCGAGACCCCCGTTACCGAGGACATCACCACGCAGATCTACAAGGTGAACGCCCTGGTCAAGAAGGTTCCCGGCAGCGGCGTTGTCAACTACTACTTCTTTGATCTGGACGGCGAGACCGGTGCCTACACCTACACGCAGTGCAACGGCAGCGATTTTGCTTGGCTTGACGCCTTTGACGGCAAGATCTGCACCGTTTACCTCACCGCACTCAACGCCAAGTCCGCAGCCTCCAGCTGCTTCTTCCGTCTGCTTCCCATCGCCGTATACGACGAGCAGTTCCAATTTGATCTTGCCGACACCGCAAAGCACGTCGTTGAGTACTACGGCGTTGGCCAGTTCCTCGAGAGCTACACGGGTGACCCCGCCATGGAGCTGACCACCACCGTTGCCTCCACGCTCCTCGGCTTTGAGGGTGCGACCCTGACCTACTCCTCCTCCAACGAGGACGTGGTCTACTTCACCGAGACGGACGGCAAGACCGTGTTCCACTGCGGCGATGCAGGCAAGGCAACCGTCACCGTTACGGCAACCTACGGTGAAATCAGCCACTCGCAGACCGTTGAGGTACAGGTCGAGGCCAACGCAGAGATCGACTCCATCACCGTTGCCGACGCCATTCTCGCCCCCATCGACACCACCGTTACCGTCAAGGGCATCGTCGGCCCCTCCGTGGTCAACAAAGACGGCTTCTACCTCTTTGGCGAGGACGGCAGCGTGATCGCCGTTCTGGTCAACTCCACCGATGAGCTGGCAGGCCTTGAGATCGGTCACGAGATCGTGATCACGGGTATTCGTGAGCGCTACATCAAGGACGATTCCTACGATACGCACGGACAGACCTCCATTGTAAAGGCTACCGTCGTAGCCAACTACTACGGCAACCACGAGTACTCCACCGAGAAGTTCATCACCGACTCCACGGTTGAGGCCTTCTACGACCTGGACGAGACCGTGGACTATTCCACCACCGTTTACGTGCTGACCGTCCGCATTGAGCGCACCGGAGACAATTTCTCCACCAACTACGCTCTCTACTCCACCACGAGCAACACCTACGTCTCGCTCTACTGCAGCGGCGCAAAGCAGTATGATCCTCTGCTCAAGCAGTTCGTCGGTCAGACCGTGACCATCGAGATCGCTCCCTGCAACTGGAACAACAAGGACCACTGGAAGGGCTGCGTCCTGGCCGTCAGAACCGAAGACGGCAAGGTCTACAACCAGCTCAACTTTGACGCAAACTGATTTGCACAAATAAAAGACCGCCTCGGCTTTCGCCGAGGCGGTCGTGTTTATGCAAGGATCTCTCTTACCGCGAAAGGAATGCGGCGAGCGGGGTCAGGTCAATGAGGATGCCCACCGCCGTTCCCACGCAAAGCAGGAGCAGGAGAATGCGGAGCGAATCCTTGACGGGGCGGTTGGTGCGCAGAAGCAGAGCCGTGCCAACACCCGCGTTGACCAAGAGGCCGGAGAGCATCGCGCCCACGCTCAACACGCCGCCCAGATGCAGCTCGGTCAGGATCACCGAGGGCGCGCAGTTGGGGATCAGGCCAAAGAGCGCGGCCAGAAGGTTGCCCAGCACGGGGCGGTCCAACAGAAGCGACGCCAGCCGCTCCTCGCCGACGCCCTCGACGGCCAGGTTGACCAGGAGCGTGACCAGGAGCAAAAACGCCGCCGTTTTTGCCGTATGCTTTAAGGCAGAGAGCAGAAAATGCTCGCCGCATTTGCAATGCTCCCTCTCGCAAAGCTCCTCGATCTGCGGAGCGGGGGGCTCCTTTTCGCGGCGACGGCGCCAAAGAGAGGTCACGCCGTCCACCAAAAAGCCGCAAAGCACGCCCACGGCAAGCTTTGTGCAAAGAAGCTTCAGAATGAAGGGCACGGGCACCGCGCGCGAAAGGAGAACGGGAAGCATCTCGTCCGAGGTGGCCAGAAAGACCGCCACGAGCGTGCCCGCCGTGATGATGCGGCCCGCGTAAAGCCCCGACGCCATGGTCGAAAAGCCGCACTGCGGAAGCATACCGAGCGCACCGCCCACCAAAGGACCGATGCGGCCCGAGCCGCGAAGCCAGCGCTCGGCAAGCTGCTCCGAGCGATGCTCAAGGTATTCCATCAACAGATAGGTCAAAAACAGAAAGGGGATCAGGGGCAGCGCCTCCTCCAGCGTATGCAGAAGCGCGTGCTCGAGCAGATGCAAAAGCTCATGCATGTGCCTGCCCTCCCCTCTCGCGCTCTGCCGTAGCATAGCACTCGGCGCACAGACCGTAGAGCATGGTCTGTCCGCAGTCGATCACAAAGCCGTGCTCGGCGCGCAGATGCGCGGCAAAGGCCGCAGATCCTTGGCAATCGAGATGCTCGATCCTGCCGCATTGCAGACACTTCTCGTGAAAATGCAATCGGCAATCGCAGCCCTCGCCCACGTATTGATAGAGATTGCGGCCTGCCTCCTCGTCGCGAAAGCGGCGAACGGCGTAGGTCTCGGAGAGCTGATTCAGCTGGCGGTAGACCGTGCTTTTGCCCTTTTCCGCCTCTCCGTTGACGGCAAGGCAGAGCTCCTCCGCCGAGAACTGGCAGTCGGGATGCTCCCGCAGGTAGGACAAAAGAGCCTCGCGCCCTTTTGTATGATAGCGTTTCTTCGTCATGTTGCTTATCCTTTTTTGAATTTGAGAACCATTCTCAAATTATAGCACAAAGCGATCACTTTGTCAAGCGTATTTTTGCGCGCTTTGCGGTCTTTTTTCCGTCCGCGCAACGGCAAAACGATCCGGCGAGACAGGGCTTGATGGCAAAGGAAGAGCAAAGCCGCGCCGACCTGTCCTTCCAGGTCGGCGCGGCGTTTCGTTTTGGCATCAATAGCGTGCGGTATGATCGGGGTCTGGCTCGTTTGGCAGGGTCTCCCCCTCACTCTCCCCTTCTGTCTCGGGGCTCGTTTCGGGATTCGTTTCGGGATCGGTCGCAGGATCGGTCACCTCCGCGCCTTCGGTCTCCCTTTCGCTCTCGGCACTCTCGTTCGGATCAACGAAATGCACGCAGGAGACGAGTGCCAGGCAAAGCACAAGGCAAAGCACAAAAAGAGAATATTTCATGCAGGGCACTCCTTTCCGCATCAACTACCGACAGTATAGCATACTCCCGGGCAAAAGTCAAGCCCCTTTCCCCTGCGCGGCGGAAAGCAAAAAGGCGCCAAGGACTTGACATTTCGTGTCGGTTGCGTTATAATAAAGCCATCATTACTCATTCCACTGACGAAAGGCATTCTCATGAAAAGACTGATCTGCTTTGATCTGGACGGCACGCTGACCCAGCACCGCTCCCCCATGACCTCCGAAAACCGCGCGGTCCTTGACCGTCTGAACGAAACGTACAAGCTCCTGATGGTGGGCGCCGGCGGCGCGCGCCGCATCTACGACCAGATGGAGGGCTACCCCATCGACATTCTCGGCAACTACGGTATGCAGGAGAGTAAGATCGTGGACGGCGAGTTCGTGCTCGTTCGCGAGGAGATCTGTCCCGTGGATCAGGATTTCTTTTGCGAGAAGATCCAATACCTCCGCGAAAAATACGGCTACACCGAATTCAAGGGCGAGGGCGTGGAGTTCCATGCCAGCGGTATGGTGACCTTCCCTCTGCTTGGCACCAAGGCCGATATTGCGGACAAGGTTGCCTTTGACCCCACGCGCGAGAAGCGCAAGGTCCTCTACCCCGAGGTGCTGGAGATCTTTGGCGAGCAGTACACCGTCTTTATCGGCGGCTCTTCCTCCTTTGATTTCTCCGAGAAGCGCTTTAACAAATACGACGCCATTATGCAGTACGCCAAGGAGAACGGCTACGAGAAGGACGAGATCCTCTACGTGGGCGACGATTTTGGCGACGGCGGCGGCGACAGCCACGTGCGCCTTGGCGGCATGGACTATATCTTCATCGACGACTACCGCACCCTCCCCGAGAAGCTGGCGCATCTCTGAACGCCAATACATAAAAACACCGAGCCGATACGCGTTTGCGTATCGGCTCGGCTTTTCGTTTTGCCGTCTTACTTGAGCAGACGGAAGCTGTCGGTAAAGTGGAAGTGGTCGGCGTATCCGACCATCAGGCGGATTCGGGCAAGTAAAGCGTGAATATCCATCATTGGTTGTCCTTTCTCCGGCCGTCATGGGGTCGGCTCGAATAAAATGTCGTCAATCAAGAAAAAAGAAGCACTTTCCCGGCCGACGAGCGCACGTGTGCGATCGGAAGACATCAAGAAAGTGCTTGCTTTGATCCGGAGATCAGTTTGCCTTGAGTGCCAGGTCCAGCCAGACAAGGCCCAGGGTAAAGGCATCGTGCAGGCCCTCCTTGGAGCCCTGCTTGATGATCTTGTTGGGATCCTTCGAGTCGATCACCTGGATCAAAATATTTTTGGGCAGCTGCTTGCCGTTGACCTCCTTGTAGGAGATGATCTCCAGCACCAGAATGCATTTTTCGGTCATATCGCCGTAGCAGATGGTGTTGCCCTCGCGAACCAGCGGCTTGCCGAGGTATTCCAGATGCGATCCGGAAACCAGGGGTCTCGTATCCTTTTCCACGCCGTGTTCCTCCTTTATCGTAACGTTCGGTTCTATAAATACTTATACAAGAATTATTGTACCACAGTTTCCCGGGAAAGTCAATCCCTATTTCCAAAAATGAAGGCTCCGCTACAAAAAAAGCGGCAAGGTTATTGACAACGCCTACGGAAAAAGGTATAATGAGATAGACCGAAAGCCCCCACAAAAACACGGCTCAACAGCCCGAAAAGGAGAACCGATATGAGAAACCTGTATGCAGACCACCCCATTCATCAACCGCGAAGCAAGACCGACGTCTGCTTCTCGGATCACCGCAACGAATATCGCTACTCCGGATTTGTGGATCGGGCCTTTCGCTTCATTCGCGACTTTCAGCTGATGGATCCCGTGCTCTGGCGTCGCTTCGTGCAGCAGTTCCGCGAGGACGCTGACGCTGACGGCGGCTGGAGAGGCGAGTACTGGGGCAAAATGATGCGCGGCGCATCCATGGTCTGGGCCTATACCCGTGACGAGGAGCTTTACCGTATCCTCGTCGAAACCGTCCGCGACATGATGGCCAGCGCCAACGGGGACGGACGCATCAGCTCCTATCCGCTCGGCATGGAATTCGACGCATGGGATATCTGGTCGCGCAAATACGTAATGCTCGGTATGCAGTATTTTCTCGAGGTCTGCCCCGACGAAGAACTGAAGGCCGAGATGATCGCCTCCATGAGAGGACAGGCCGACTACATCATCGCCCGTATCGGAAGCTCCAAGGAGGGAAAGAAGCCGATCGTGAAGGCCACCCGCCACTGGAGAGGCCTTAACGCCTCCTCCATTCTGGAGCCCATCGTTCGCCTCTACTCCCTCACGGGGGAGCAGGCTTACCTGGATTTTGCCTCCTATATCGTGGGAACGGGTGCTACCGACGTGGTCAACATCTTTGACCTCGCCTACGAAAACGACGCCGCTCCCTATCAGTATCCCGTAACCAAGGCCTACGAGATGACCTCCTGCTTTGAGGGACTGCTCGAATACTACCGCATCACGGGCGAGGAGAAATACAAGACCGCCGTCGTCAACTTTGCAAGCCGGATCCTTGAGACCGACTTTACCGTGATCGGCTCCTGCGGCTGCACGCACGAGCTCTTCGACCACTCCGCCGTGCGTCAAGCCAACACCAACAACCATCCCGTTATGCAGGAGACCTGCGTGACCGTGACGCTGATGAAATTCTTCCACCAGGTATATCTGCTCACGGGTGACTCCAAATTCATGGACGCCTTTGAGGTCTCCTTCTACAACGCCTACCTCGGCTCGATCAACACCGAGAAGGTGATCGAGCCCACGCTTGCCACCGACTATCCCGACCTGCATCTTGAGCCCCTTCCCTTTGACAGCTACAGCCCGCTGACCGCAGGCACGCGCGGAAAGAAGATCGGCGGCTTCCGCCCCATGTCGGATAATCACTACTACGGCTGCTGCGCCTGCATCGGTGCCATCGGCCTCGGCCTTTTGCCCAGAGTCCATCTCGTGGCCGACGAGGCCGGCCTTGTGATGAACCTCTACCTGGCCGGAACGGTAAAGACGACCTCCCCCGAGGGACAGACCCTGCTCCTGCGCACCGAGACCGACTACCCCAAGAGCGGAAGCATCCGCATCACGGTCGAGGCCGAGCGCCCCGAAGCCTTTGCCCTCAAGCTCCGCATTCCCGCATGGAGCATCGGCACGGGTCTGCAGATCAACGGCGAGGCCGATCTGGAGATCGCTGACGGCTACGCCGTCCTTTCCCGCGAGTGGAAAACGGGCGACGTCATCACCCTCTCGCTCGATATGCGCACCCGCGCGATCCGTCCCCTGCCCTACGTCAGAGAGCTTCTGGTCAATAAGGTCATCTGGGGCATCAACACCATGATCCCGCTGATCAGCAAGGAGGACCCCACAGCCCCCTATCACGTGGCGCTTTTGCGCGGCCCCGTAACGCTGGCGCAGGAAAACCGCCTGGGCTACAGCGTGGACGATCCCGTGGAGATCGCCGTGGACGAAAACGGATACGTGGACGCCGTCCTCGCCGACTCCCCCAAGGCCCCCTACGAGACCATTCTTGAGGTGACCGTTCCTCTGACCGACGGCACGCGCATGACGCTGACCGACTACTCCTCCGCCGGCAAGCTCTGGACCGAGGAGAGCAAGATGGCCGCCTGGATCCTGACCAAGAACGCCTAAGCCTTTTCCCCAAACGAAAAAAGCCTGCCCGACGAACACATTCTCGTTCGTCGGGCAGGCGTATTTTTTCTTCTGTCGCCTCCGGATCAGATCAGGCGGACGCGGAACATTCCTTCAACCGCCGAGATGCGTGCAAGTGCCGCATCCGAGGGAACGGAGGAGCAATCCAGCACCGTGTAGGCGTTGTCGCCCTTGGATTTGCTGGTCATGTTCTCAATGTTGAGTCCCTCCTCGGCGATGGCCGCCGTCAGACGGGTCAGCACCGCAGGCACGTTTGCGTGCAGGGCGCAAATGCGCGAAACACCGCTTCTCGGCATCTGCAGAGCCGGGAAGTTGACGCTGTTTTTGATGTTGCCGTTCTTGAGGTAATCGTCAAGCTCCCTTGCCGCCATCACGGCGCAGTTGTCCTCCGACTCCTCGGTGGATGCGCCAAGGTGCGGAATGGCCACCGTGCCGGGAAGCTCCAGAACCTCCTCGGTCGGGAAATCCGTGACGTAGCGCGACACCTTTCCTGCCTTGAGTGCCTCGGCAAGATCGGCAGCCGACACAAGGTCAGCACGGGAGAGGTTGATCAGCTTGACGCCGTCCTTCATCTTGGCAAGGCTCTCGGCGCAGATCATGCCGCGGGTATCCTTGGTGGAAGGAACGTGCAGGGTGATGTAATCCGCCTGCGCAAAGATCTCGTCGTAGGTGGCGGCGCGGTTGACGTGATGGTTCAAATTCCACGCGCCCTCGACCGACAGGAAGGGGTCGCAGCCGATGACCTTCATGCCAAGGTGAATGGCCACGTTGGCGATCAGACCGCCGATGGCGCCAAGGCCGACCACGCCAAGCGTCTTGCCGGCAAGCTCGGTGCCTGCAAAGGCGGACTTGCCCTTCTCCACCTGCTTGGCCACGTCTGCCGTGCCGCGCAGGCTCTTTGCCCACTCAATACCGCCGACTACGTCACG
>JAFNVK010000063.1 GCA_017379815.1 Clostridia bacterium | reverse complement strand
GCTTGCGCGCTCGATCTTGCCGTTCATCATGGTGATGCTGTTGTTACGGGTGATCTGCCCGTAGATCTCCGCAAAATCCGCTCCGCCCGACATGGCGCAGGCCAGCACGGATTCTGCCAATGCTCTTGTGATCATAGAAAAACCTCCGTTCGCGGAAGGAGGGAGCGCCTCCTCCGTGTTTTTTTTGTATCTGCAATTTATGGGATTTTAATAAAAAGGGGGATTGTTCCCGTCCTTCGTTGTGCGCACGAGGGGGGGGATTGTTCCCGTCCTTCGTTGTGAGCGCACGAGGGGGGATCATTCCCGTCCGTCGTTGTGCACGCACGAGGGGGGGATCATGCCCGTCCCTCGTTGTGCGCGCGCACAAGCGCGGGGATCTCCCAAAGCGAGCCTGCCCGATGCCAAAGCAGGGGAAGGATCTCCTCGGCGGGAGGATAGAGATCGGGAACGAGAATGGGATAGCAGCCCGCTCTGTGGGCGGCGAGAATGCCGTTTTTGGCGTCCTCGACCACGGTGCAGGCCTTGGCGGGAAGGCCAAGCTCGCGTGCGGCGAGCAGGAAGATGTCGGGAAAAGGCTTTCCCCGTTCGACGCGCTCTCCCGTGACGGCGGTGTCAAGGAGGGGGAGAAGCCCCGTTTTTTCCAGATAGGGCAGGGCGATCTCGGCGCGGGAGGAGGTGGCCACGGCCACGGAAAGCCCCATCTTTCGCAGCGCGGTCAGCGTTTCCTTGGCGTAAGGCTTTACGGGAGGGCCGTCTGCCGAAAAAACCGACGCGGCGTACTCCCACATTTTTTCGCGCCAGGCGTCGTAGGGAAAATCCTCGCCAAAGACGCTTTTCATGTAGACGCGGCTTTCGTTGCGGGGCAGACCGCACAGGTGCGCGTGGTGATCGACCGTCTCGCGCGGAAGGCCGAGCTGCTCGGCGGCGCGCAGAAAGCCGTCGCGATAGACGCGCTCGGAATCAAAGAGCGTTCCGTCAAGGTCAAACAAAACGCCGCGAATGCAGGACATAGGCGTGCCTCCTTTTTTCCAAACGGGAAGGGGATATGCTATTATTTTACTATACGCCGCCCCAAAATGCAATGCCTTTTGGGAAATAAATGCAGAAAAATCCTACGGCGCACACGCCGCGCGCCCTCTCTTTTTCCTTCTTCGCGGGCGTCGGGCGGAAAAATTCGGGGCAAATCGGCAAAACCCTATTGATTTTGCAAACGGAATGATATATAATATAAACTGTATGGGTATGCCCACTGAAAAACGGAAAGGATGCTTGAATACCTATGGATCGCGTGTCAAAACATAACTACTATCTGGATATCGCCGGGACTGTCTCTGAGAGATCGACCTGCCTGCGCAAGCACTACGGCGCCATTATCGTCAAGAACGATTCCATCATCTCCACCGGCTACAACGGTGCGCCGAGAGGACGCAAGAACTGCGACGACATCGGCTCCTGTATGCGCGAGAAGCTGGGCATTCCGCGCGGTGAGCGGTACGAGCTTTGCCGCTCGGTGCACGCCGAGGCCAACGCCATCATCGCCGCCCCCCGTGAGCAGATGCTGGGCGCGACCCTGTATATGGTGGGTGTGGACGCCAAGAGCGGCGAGCTGGTTCCCGGAACCTCCTCCTGCATGATGTGCAAGCGTCAGGTCATCAACGCGGGGATCGAGCGAGTCATCGTCCGCGATACGGCAACCGATTTTCGCATCATCGAGGTCAAGGACTGGATCGAAAACGATGACTCGCTCAGCGGCGTCTTCGGCTACTGATCCCACTTTACGCAACCCGAAACGGAAAGGATACGTTACGCATGAACAATCGCCACCATCTGTTGCGCCTCTCCTCCCTTCTTTTGCTTCTGCTTCTTCTGCTTACGTCCTGCGCGAGCGTGCCGAAGCTTGAGGCCGAGGGAGGAAGATACCGCAACACCAAGACCGGCATCACCTATCTTGAGGCGCCCCTTTGCTACAAGGCCGCCTCCTATCAGCAGAGCAAGGCCGTGGCAAGGATCTCGGAGAAGAAGGTGGAGGACGTGGTCCTCTATCAGATCAACGATACCCTCTCGCCCGAGCGCTTTCTCACCACCGCACGCTTTGATCTCTTCTACGCCGAAGGGACAACGCTCCCCACGCTTGAAGAGATGGATCCCTACCGCGTGCATCTCGGTCAGTCGGACGCCATCACCGTCACCTTCTCCCTGATCACCGAGGCAAAGGATATTGCCGCGCTTCTTTCTCTTTACGCGGGAGAGCTGCACTTTGCCGAGTCCGAGGTCCTGTGGGTGCTGATGAACGTGGAGAAGTACGAGCTTCGCTTTGAGTCCGAGGAATTTGACGGACTGTACTACTATCTGGACTACTACCAGTGCAGTGAGGAGGTCGTCATCGAGGAGCCGATCGAGGACCCCGAGAGCTTTACGCACCGCTTTGCGGGCGTGGAGGTCACGGTCAGCGAATATAAGGGGCAGTATTACGCCGCTTACCATTTCGGCCACGGCATCCTGCGCGACCCTGCAACCGGAATCTGCTATCCCGCGTGGAATCTTCTTTCCCCTTACGTTGAGGGGATCGAGCCGTGATGGCGGAAAGGGCGGAGGACGCACGCATCCTGCCCGTTGGACGGGAGCATCTTTGCGCGGTGGCGGAGCTTGAGCGGCTCTGCTTTTCCGAGCCCTGGAGCGAGAAGGCGCTGGAGCTTCTTCTTACCGACGGGGCAGTGGGCCTTGTCTGCCTGCTTGACGGGCGCGTGGCGGCCTACGGCGGAATGCTTCTGGCTCCCGGAGAGGGACAGATCACCAATATCGCCACCCATCCCGATTTTCGCCGCCGCGGTCTTGGACGTGCGCTCTTGCGCGCGCTTCTGACGGTCGCCAAGGAGAAGGGATGCGAGCAGGTGGCGCTGGAGGTCCGTGCCTCCAACGAGGCCGCGATCCGCATGTATGCGGAGGCAGGCTTTTCTACGGCGGGCAGACGCCGCGGCTTTTATCGCGATCCGCGCGAGGACGCCTTGGTCATGCTCTGCCCGATCAGTTAAGACTTGGAGAATGCATATGTATATTTTAGGAATGGAAAGCTCCTGCGACGAGACCTCTGCGGCCGTGGTGGAGATGGGGGATGGCGTAAGAGCCATTCGCTCCAACATCGTGGCCTCGCAGATCGAGATCCACCGTCTCTACGGCGGTGTGGTTCCCGAGATCGCCAGCCGAGCGCACATCGAGGCGGTGTCGGGCATCGTCTACCAAGCCCTGGAGGAGGCGGGGATCACGCTCCGCGACCTTGGTGCGGTGGCGGTCACGGCAAACCCCGGTCTGATCGGCGCGCTTCTCGTGGGGGTCAACTTTGCCAAATCCCTGGCCTTTGCCAACGGCATTCCGCTCGTGGCGGTCAATCACATTCACGGCCACGTGGCGGCCGCGTATCTCGCACATCCCGACCTTGAGCCGCCCTTTTTGGCGATCGTGGTCTCGGGAGGACACACCTCTTTCTATGAGGTCAAGGACTACACCGACTTCTCGGAGATCGGTGCGACCCGTGACGACGCCGCAGGCGAGGCCTTTGACAAGATCGGGCGCGTCATCGGCATGCCCTATCCCGGAGGCGCGGCACTGGACAAGCTGGCCTACGAGGGCGATCCCAAGGCCATCCGTCTGCCCTCTCCCGCCCTTGCGGGGGATACGCTGGATTTTTCCTTCAGCGGCATCAAGACGGCTATGCTCAACTACCTCAACGGAGCGGAGCAGAGGGGCGAGGAGATCAATCGCGCCAACGTTGCCGCGGCCTATACCGAGCGGATCGTCTCGGCCATCACCCAAAAGGCGGAGGCCGCGCTTTTGCAAACGGGACACAAAACGCTCGTGCTGGCGGGCGGCGTAGCGGCAAACTCGCATCTTCGCGCATCTCTTGAGGCGCTTTGCAAGCGGCTTGGCGTTCGCCTGGCTATGCCCGAGAGAGGCCTTTGCGGCGACAACGGCGCCATGATCGCGGCGGCGGGCTACTACCGCTTCCTCAAGGGCGAGCTTGCCGACACCTCGCTCAACGCCTCGGCCGCGGACGACGGGCTCTGACGTCTGCATAAATATGCAGGACGGGCTTGGCGCTTCAAGGAGGCGGAGTCAATAAAAATGCATCCGCGCCCCTCTTGTTGAGGCGGTCTGACCCTGTTAAAATGCCGATTTCGGAACAAGCGGTTTTCCCCAAGAAAAATCCACAGCTTGTGGAAAACTCGTCTCATCAACCGGCGTTTTGTGCAAAAAAGAGAAAATTATGGCGAAAAAAGGCAGAGAACTTCGGCTTGATTGTGGAAAAGTCTGTTGATTCTGTTGAAAAACACGGGGCGCACGTCCTGTGGAAAAGCAAAAGAACGGCCCGTGCCGCAAAATTCCAAACCGGATGTTTTCGGACGGGTGGGAAGGGAGAATATTTATGCGATCGGAGAACAGCTGGGTCTCGGGATCCGAACAGGGGGACTTTTCGGAGAAGACCTACGTATCCCCCGCGGTCATTCGGCGCCTGCCGCGCTATTTCCGCTATTTGCGGGAGCTGATCCGTCAGGGAAAGATGCGCATCAGCTCGGGCGAGCTTGCCGCGATGATGGACGTCACGGCCTCGCAGATCCGCCAGGATCTCAACTGCTTCGGCGGCTTTGGCCAGCAGGGCTACGGCTACAACGTGCAATACCTTTATGCCAAGATCTGCGAGCTTCTGGGCGTGCAGGTGGGTATCCGCGGCATTATCGTGGGCGCGGGCGACCTTGGGCGCGCGCTGGTGCGTTCCCCCATGTTTGAAAAGCGGAATATGGAGATCGTCTCCCTCTTTGATATTGATCCCAAGCAGATCGGCCGCGTGGTTGGCGGCGTCAAGGTGCGGGACATGGCCGAGCTTGAGGATTTCTGCTCGCGCACGCACGTGGACATGGCCGTGCTGACCGTGCCGAAGAACCAGGCCGCCGAGGTGGCGGGGCAGCTGATGCGTCTTGGCATCACCGCCTTCTGGAATTTCACGGGCAAGGAGCTGAGCGAGAGCGAGGCCGAGGGCGTGATCATGGAGAACGTGCATCTTGGCGATTCGCTCATGATCCTCAACTACCGCCTGTGTCAGAGGACCCTCGGCGAGGAAAACGAAAAGAAGAAGAAGGGACGGAGCACACGCTCCCCGTCCCGAAAGAGGCAGATATGAGGTTTAACTATCAACAAGAGGTCCTGGTGCTTCCCGCGTCGATCCTGAATGCGGGAGCGGACGGCGTACAGCTGCGCGTTCTGCTCTGGCTTGCGTCCGATCCGTCTCTTTTGCGCAAGGTGCGCCAGCTGGCAAAGCTTGCCGATTGCACCGCAGACGAGGCACGCGCCGCCATTCGCTTCTGGCAGGAGGCGGGTGCGATCCTCGTCGAGGGCGAGGGCGAGGCTATCCCTGCCATGGCATCGGCCGAGGCTTCTCCGCAAAGCGAGGAGAAGAAGCCGGCAAAGCCTGCGCGCACGCTTCTCCGCCGTGCGGACGAGCTGCCTGCGTATACCTCGACCGAGCT
>JAFNVK010000062.1 GCA_017379815.1 Clostridia bacterium | reverse complement strand
GGCATTTGCATCGCGCTTAGCACGGTCGTGTATTATTTCACGAATGCCGTTGTGGATCAATTATTTGGCACAAATAACAGCTCCTACCGGGTAAATTTTAACGATTGGCAGCAATGCTCGAATGGAAACGTTCACCTGATTTCTCTCCTGTCGCTTTTGCTCATCGGTGTTCTTTTCCTTGCAGCGGGTATTTTCAGGCTTTGCAAAAAGAAGGACCGATAAGGCTTCCTTTTGCGGAACGTATTTGTATGCAGATGACGAAAAGGCTCTTTACACAAGGGAGCCTTTTCTTTATGCCCGTTGATGTGTTCTTCCTTTTCTCGCAGGCGGGTAGCGGTGTTTGCCAATACAAAAACACGGCATACCTCTTTCGAGATATGCCGTGTTTCGGAAGGAACGGCCCTTTCGAGCGCCGTTCGATCAAGATATTTTTTTAGGATCCGCTCTGCCCGAGGGCTTCGGCGAGGGCGTCCGAGAGGGGCGTGAACTGCGCGATGTCCAGGCGCTCGCCGCGGATCGTGGGCTCGTGTCCGCAGGAGGCAAGGATCGCGTTGATCTGCTCCTTGGACAGCTCAGGGAAGCCTGCCGAGAGGGCGTTGGAGAGCGTCTTTCTCCTCTGCCCGAAGGCGGCCTTGATCGTGCGGAACAAAAGTGCCTCGTTCTTTGGGCGGTAGGGCTTCTCCTTGTGCAGTCGGATGCGGATGACCGCGGAATTGACCTTGGGCGCGGGCACGAAGCGGTCGGCGGGCACGGTAAAGAGATGCTCGGCCTCGCCGTAGTAGGCCAGCACCGCCGTGATGGCGCCGTAATCCCGACTTCCTGCCTTGGCGCAGAGGCGGTCCGCTACCTCGGACTGGATCATAATGGTGATGTAGTCGAAGGGGAGGCCGCTCTCCAGCAGCTTCATCAGGATGGGCGTAGTGATGTAGTAGGGAAGGTTGGCACAGACCGACACGGGACCCTTTGCAAAGTAGGGGGCGAGAAGCTCGTCGAGATCCACCTGCATCACGTCTTGGTTGTGGACGGTCACGTTGTCAAATTCGCCGAGCGTGTATTGCAGAACGGGGATCAGGCCGCGGTCGATCTCAAGCGCTACCACCTCGCGGCGGCGGAGCGCCAGCTCGTAGGTCAGCGTGCCGATGCCCGGGCCGATCTCAAGGATCGTGCTGTCGGGGTCGGCGCAGCATTCCTCGGCGATGTCCTCCACCACCATGCGGTCGGTCAGAAAGTTCTGGCCGAACTCCTTGCGGAAGGTGAGGTGGAAGGCGGACATGATCTGCCGAACGGTTTTCAAATCACATAAATTCATAATGAGTCCTTTTTTTCAAAAATCAGACGTCGATGTCCTTCATATAGCGGCTTCCGTTCTCGGTGATGAATTTCTTGCGTGCGGGAAGGTTGTCGCCAAGCAGGGTGTCAAAGATGACCTCGGTGGCGGCGGCGTCGGCGGGAGAAACCGAGATGAGGCGGCGCGTTTCGGGGTTCATGGTGGTCTTCCACATCATTTCGGGCTCGTTCTCACCAAGTCCCTTGGAGCGCTGGAGGGTGTACTTCTTGTTGCCCAGCTTTTTGAGGATCTCGGCCTTTTCGAATTCGTCAAAGGCGAAGAGGGTCTCGTCCTTGGTGGTGATCTCAAAGAGGGGAGACTCGGCGATGAACACCTTATGCTCGGCCAGAAGCGTGGGGAGCAGACGGTAGAACAGGGTCAGGAGCAGGGTGCGGATCTGGAAGCCGTCCTCATCCGCATCGGTACAGATGATGATCTTGGACCAACGCAGATTGTTCAGATCGAAGGCGCTCAGGTCGTTCTGCTTCTTGCTGCGGATCTCCACGCCGCATCCGATGACCTTTAAGAGGTCGGTGATGATGTCGTTCTTGAAGATCTTGTCGTAGTCGCTCTTGAGGCAGTTGAGCGTCTTACCTCTTACGGGAATGATGGCCTGGAATTCCGCGTCACGTCCCAGCTTACAGGAGGTCAGTGCGGAGTCACCCTCTACGATATAGAGCTCGGCCACGTTCGGGTCCTTGGAGCGGCAGTTGACGAATTTTTCCACGCGGTTGGCGGCGTCGATGGAGCCTGCCAGCTTCTTCTTGACGTCCACGCGTGCGCGCTCTGCACTCTCGCGGCTGTGCTTGTTGATGAGCACCTGGTTGCCAAAGAGCTCGGCCGCCTTGGGGTTCTCGATGAAGTAGATCTCGAGCTGACGGCGCATATAATCGTTGAGCGCGTCGCAGATGAAGGTGTTGTTGATCGCCTTCTTGGTCTGGTTCTCGTAGGAGGTCGAGGTGGAGAAGCTGTTGATGACCAGCACCAGGCAGTCGGCCACGTCGGCAAAGGTGATCTTGCTCTCGTTCTTGGTGTAGCGGTTGTTGGCCTTGAGGTACTTGTCCAGCGCGTAGGTAAAGGCCAGGCGCACGGCGCGGTCGGGAGATCCGCCGTACTCCAGATAGCTGGAGTTGTGGTAGTATTCGAGGGTGCTTACCGTATTGGATACGCAGAAGGAGATGTCGGCCTTGACCTTGTAGTCGTCCTTGTCCTCACGGTCGCGTCCCTGCGCCTCCATGTGCCAGAGGACGGGAGCGGTGAGGGAGGCCTCGCCGGCAAGCTCGGTGATATAATCCGAGATGCCGTTCTCATAGAGGAATTTCTCCTCGGTAAAGCTCTTATCCTCCTGCTCGATCAGAAGGATAAAGGAAATTCCCGCGTTGACCACCGACTGGCGGTGAAGCACGTCGCGGAAGAAATCGTGGGGAAT
>JAFNVK010000061.1 GCA_017379815.1 Clostridia bacterium | reverse complement strand
ATGAATCCGCGGATCGCCACGAACAGCTGGATCTCGAAGAACCGCCCGTATGCCTTTACCATCGGCAATCACGATTTTTATCGCTGAGGAAGGACGAAAAAGGGGAAAGGCGAGCAACTCTCCCTTTGTGAAAGCAGAGGGGAAAGGCGAGCAACTTTCCCCTTGTGAAAGCAGAGGAGAAAGGAGAACAAATCTCCCCTTGTGAAAGCAGAGGGGAATGGAGTGAAAATTTCCTGCGGTGAAAAAAGAAAAAAGCAGCGCGTGGTGAGAGGCTTCTCACGGCGGCGCTGCTTTTTGATTGATCCGAATGTAGGTGTGCCTATCAAGCGAGGCAAACGTTGACAGCTCTGAGCTTGTCGCTGTTTTTGGGATCCGGTTCGGTGTCGAAGGTCACCTTCTGACCTTCGTTAAGGGTCTTGAAGCCCTCGACCTGAATGGCCGAGAAGTGCACGAACACGTCGGTTCCGCACTCATCGCAGGAAATGAAGCCGTAACCCTTTTCTGCATTAAACCACTTGACTGTACCTGTTTTCATTCGGGTACCTCCATAAAAAAGTAATTTGCATCGGATAAAAAAAGAAAATCACAAGCCATGCATCATGGGACAACCATGATCCGTGGAGCTTGTGAACCAAGGAAATTATCTCGAATACCCGATTAGTATAGCATAGAACTTTGCTAAAGTCAATAGCTTTTCGCAAAAAAAATGAAAGATTTGCCATTTGGCCCCAAAAGCGAACGCTTTTGGGGCCAAATGTTCTTATCGTCGAAAGGTGCCCTTCGTCAGGTTTCCGGCTGTCTGCCCGGAAATTCGGCGGCATCTCCGTAAGAGGTGCTTTTTTAGGTTTCCAACTGTCTGCCCGGAAATCCGGCGGCATCTCCGTAAGAGGTGCTTTTTTAGGTTTCTAACTGTCTGCCCGGAAATCCGGCGGCATCTCCGTAAGAGGTGCTTTTTTCAGGTTTCCAGCTGCCTTCCCAAAAATCCGGCGGCGGTGAGGATCAGCTTGGTCTCCACCTCGCCAATGGGGGATCGGTGCTGCGGATCCGTGTCGCCCTCTCCCACCGAGGCCACGCAGCCAAGCACGTCACCCTCGCTGATGATGGGCATGGCACAGCGCACACCGTGCGCCGAGTGGTCGGCGAGAACGGGCAGGGCAGGGGCGTCCTCACGGCGAACGTAGAGGCTTCGTCCTTCAATGATCTCCTCAAGCTCACGGGAGAGAGCCTTGTCGGTATATTCCTTGCGCGGAACACCCGCACAGGCGATCACGGCGTCGCGGTCGCAGATCACGACCGAGAGCGAGCAGGTCTTGTGCAGGGTCTCGGCGTACTGCGCGGCAAAGGATGCCAGCTCCCCGATGGGGGAATATTTTTTGAAGATGACCTCCCCCTCGCGGTCGGTGTAAATTTCCAGAGGGTCGCCCTCGCGGATGCGCATGGTTCTTCTGATCTCCTTGGGAATAACGACGCGTCCAAGATCGTCGATCCTTCTTACAATTCCGGTTGCTTTCATCTATATAAAATCTCCTTGATTTGCAAAGTGGTGATGTTAGTATCTGCAAGATAGGGAGATTTATACCGCCAAGTTGACTTTTGGCTGCAGATATGCTATAATACAGAAAAAACGGAAAGAAGGGAAGATCAACCATGCATTTTTGCGATTCCGGAAAACAAAAGGCCATTACCTTCAGCTATGACGACGGTGTAACGCAGGATATCCGTCTGGTCGAGCTGCTCAACAAATACGGATTGAAGGGAACCTTCAATCTCAATTCACAGCTTCTCTCAAAAAGAGGGATCCTCGTGCGCAAGGACGGGAGACGGATCTGTCATTACAAGCTCCATCCCGAGGACGTTGCCTATGTTTACGAGGGGCACGAGATCGCCGCGCACACGCTGACGCACCCCAATCTGACGCAGTGCGATGACGGGGAGGTGATCCGTCAGGTAGAGGAGGATCGGCTTCGTTTGTCCGAGCTTGCGGGCTACGAGGTGGTCGGCATGGCCTATCCCTGCGGCGGTGTCAATAACGACGATCGCGTTGCCGAGCTGATCAAAACGCATACGGGTATCCAATACAGCCGTACCATCACGGAGAACGCGCGCTTTGATCCGCAGGAAAATCTCTTTCGCTTTCAGCCCACGGTTCACTCCTCACACTTTGATCAAATGATGGAGCTTGCACGGGAATTTTTGGAGATGAAGACCGAAACGCCAAAGATCTTCTACGTTTGGGGACATTCCTACGAGATGGACTTTGCCGTGGACTGGACAAGGCTTGAGGAATTCTTCAAGCTGATCAGCCAACGCGAGGACGTGTTCTACGGAACGAACCGCGAGATCCTGCTCGGCTCACACGGGGATAGGAAATAAGCGGGAAGCTTTCTTGACAGCCACCGTGAAACGTGGTATAATAATATGATACTATCTTTGCGGCCGCGTGCCGCTTGGGAAAGGAGGAGCTCATGGCCCTTCAACGCGTGAAAATGAACATGACCAACACGCGGATCATCGCGCTCAGCTTTGCGATCGTGATCCTCGTGGGTGCACTCCTGCTCTGCACGCCCTTTGCGTCGGCCTCGGGAGGCTGGACAAATCCCGTTGACGCGCTCTTTACCGCAACCACCGCTACCTGTGTGACCGGTCTTGTGGTGGTGGACACCTCGGCGCATTGGTCTCTCTTTGGGCAGATCGTGATCCTGATCCTCATTCAGCTTGGCGGCATCGGCTTTATGACGCTGATCACGCTTTTCTCCTTCTTCGTGCATCGGCAGGTCAGCCTGCACGAGCGGCGTCTGCTCTTGCAGAGCGTGGGATCCCTGCAGATGGGCAGCGTGATGGCGACCTTCCGCCAGATCCTGATCGGCACCTTCCTGATGGAGGGGCTTGGCGCGGCTCTGCTCTCGATCCGCTTCTACCCCATGTATGGAAAAAAAGGCATATGGTATGCCGTCTTTCATTCGATCTCGGCCTTTTGTAATGCCGGCATCGACGTGCTCGGAGCGGAGGGCTCGGCCTCCCTTACCGCCTTCCGCAACGATCCTCTGGTCAGCGGCGTGATCATGCTTCTGATCGTGATGGGCGGTCTTGGCTTTTTGGTTTGGGACGATCTGATGCGCAATTTCTTCCGTCCGCGCCGCCTGCGCCTGCACACCAAGATGGTGCTTTGTGCCACCGTTGCGCTTCTGCTTGGCGGCTGGGTGCTTCTTTACGTTACCGAATACGACCACGCCTTTGCGGGTATGGGACAGGGTGAGCGGCTCATGGCCTCGCTCTTCCAGTCGGTCACCACGCGCACGGCGGGCTTTTACACGGTGGATCAGACCGCGCTGAGTGATCCCGGCGCGCTCCTGTCCATCTGCTTGATGTTCGTGGGCGGCTCGCCCGGATCAACGGCGGGCGGCGTTAAGACCACGACTATGCTGATCTTCGTATTGAGTATTCTGCGCTTCTCCCGAAACCGCGAGACGGTGATCTTCGGCAAGCGGCGCATTGAGAACCGCATGGTGCGGCAGGCGGGCGCCGTGGTTGGTGTGTATCTGTTCATGGTGCTTCTGGCAACCATACTGATCTCGGCTATGGAGAACGCCGCGTTTTTGGACGTGCTTTACGAAACGTCCTCTGCGGTGGCCACGGTTGGCCTGTCGCGCAACCTCACGCCAACGCTTTGCATCGGCTCAAAGCTGGTGCTGATCCTGCTGATGTATGCCGGACGTCTCGGCGGACTCTCGCTCTTCCTTGTGCTGGGTGAGACGGCCACGCCCGAGCCCTTAAAGCGACCCGTCGAAAAGGTGCTCATCGGTTGACGGATGAGCAAAGACAGAAAGAAAGGAATCTACCGTTATGAAATCTGTACTGGTCATCGGCATGGGCCGATTCGGATACCACTTAGCCTGCAAGATGAAGGCGCTTGGCAACGACGTGATGATCGTTGACCGCAACGCCGACCGCATCAACGAGATCGCCGAGGAGTTTACCGACTCGCACATCGGGGATTGCACCAATGCGGCGGTGATCCGTTCGCTCGGCATCAAGGCCATGGATCTGTGCTTCGTGTCCATCGGTGAGGATTTTCAATCCTCGCTGATCATTACCTCGCTGCTCAAGCGCGAGGGGGCAAAGCTGGTCGTGGCCAAGGCCAACCACGAGATCCAGGCCGAGCTTCTCCAGCAGATCGGCGCGGACGAGATCGTCTATCCCGAGCGCGACCTGGCCGAGAACCTGGCCGTGCGCTACAGTGCGAACAACGTCTTTGATTACGTACAGCTCACGCCCGAATACTCCATCTACGAGATCCCGATCCCCACGCCCTGGACGGGAAAGACCATTATGGAGGTGGACGTGCGCCGCAAGCACAAGATCAACATCATTGCCGTCAAGAGCAGCGGTGTTCTGCAGCCGACTCCCGGCGCGGACTACGTCTTCCGCCCCGAGGATCATATCGTGGTGATCGGACGCTCGAGCGACGTGCTGAAGATCTCCGCCAAGAAGAAGCGCTGACCGCGCGAGACGAGGAAAACGCATGGGCGATTGGATCCTCTCTTACCTCTCCGACCTCTTTTGGTGGGTGATCCTCACGGTCGGAGTGATCCTGCTTTGCGGACTTACGGTCGAGCTTTGCGCAAGGCTTTTTTCCCGCCTGATCGGCAGAGGGAGCGGTGCGGTCTTTGATCTTACCGCCGTTATCGGCACGCCCGTGCACGAGCTTGGGCACGCCGCCATGTGCCTTCTGTTCGGGCATCGCATTGAGCGTATGCGACTGTGGTCGCCGCGCGCGGCGGACGGCGTCTACGGCTTTGTCGAGCATAGCTACAACCACCGCAACCCTTGGTCGCGTCTGGGCAACCTCTTTATCGGCTTGGGGCCCATCTTCAGCGGACTTCTGGTGCTTTGGCTGATGCTCCGGTTTTGCTTTCCCGCACCCTGGGCGAGCTATCTTGTCACCTCGCGGCAGATGCTTGCGGGTGCACCCTCGCTCCGCTCTCTGCTTGAGCAGAGCGTATCCCTGCTTTTGGGTATGCTCTCTGCCTTTCGCACCGATTGGATCCGAAGCCTGATCGGGCTTCTCGTGATGCTTTCGGTCTCCCTGCACGTTCGCCTGAGCTGGCAGGACGTTAAGGGAAGTGCGGGCGCGTTTCCGCTTTACCTTCTGCTTTTGTCCTTGGCGGCGCTGATCACGCGCCTCTTTGGCGTACGGGAGCAGGTCTTTCTCGGTCTGCGCCTGTGGAGCCTGCACGCGCTGTCCTTCTTTATTTTGATCCTTACCTTTTCGTTGCTTTGGATCCTTCTGGCGATCGTGGGCTTTTTCCTGCGGCGTCTCTTCCGCGTGCGCTGAGTGCCGACGGATGCTGAGGATCACTTGAAAGGAGTTTTTTTCGATGAGACTGATTTCCGAATGGAGAACGCTTCTTGCCGAGGGGAAGCTGGACCGCCGTTTGCTTTCGCTCTACGGCGAGGACGCCCTTGACGGGCAGAGAAGACGCTATACCGACGCCGTCAACGCCTTTGCCGCGCGCTACGGTGAGGAGCGCAAGGCCGAGATCTACTCGGTGTCGGGACGGAGTGAGCTTTCGGGCAACCACACCGACCACAACCGCGGCCGCGTGATCGCCGCCTCGGTGGATCTGGATATTCTGGCGGTCGCCTCTCCCGCGGAGGGGGGACTGATCCGCCTCAAGAGCGAGGGCTTTGACGAGGACGTCGTTGATCCCGCGCACTTTTGCGCGCCGCGCCCGGAGCGCTTTGGCCGCTCGGACGCGCTGATCGCAGGCGTGGTTCGCGGCTTTGCCGATCGGGGATACGCCACGGGCGGCTTTGACGCCTACACCACCTCAAGCGTGCCGGGAGGCTCGGGACTTTCCTCCTCGGCCGCCTTTGAGGATATGATCGGCACGATCCTCAACCATCTCTACAACGGCGGCAGGATCTCCTTCGTGGAGATCTCCTGCATCTCGCAGTATGCCGAGAACGTCTTTTTCGGCAAGCCCTGCGGACTGATGGACCAGATCGCCTGCGCCGCAGGCGGCATCGTGGCCATCGACTTTGCCGATCCCAAGGCCCCCGTCGTCGAAAAGCTGGAGCTTGATCTCACCGCGCTTGGTTACCGTCTTTGCATCATCAATACGGGAGGCAACCACGCCGACCTGACCGCAGATTACGCCGCCGTGCCTGCCGAGATGAAGGCGGTTGCCGCGGCACTGGGCAAGGAGGTGCTTCGCGAGGTGGACGAGCAGGAGCTGATTCGGGAAATTCCGCGCCTGCGGGAAAGCCTTGGCGACCGTGCCATTCTGCGTGCTTTGCATTTCGTGGAGGAAAACCGCCGCGTGCTTGCCCAGAGAGAGGCGCTGGAGAGAGGCGACCTTGATGGCTTCTTTGCCGGCGTTCTTGCCTCGGGGCGCTCCTCCTTCTGCTATCTGCAAAACGTATACACCACCAAGAACGTGGCCGAGCAGGGGCTTTCCCTGGCGCTCTGCCTTGCCGAGCGCACCCTTTCGGGAGAGCGCGCGGCCTGGCGCGTGCATGGCGGCGGATTTGCGGGAACGGTGCAGGTCTTTGTTCCGCTTTCGCGCGTTGAGGAGCTTCGCCGCGTAATGGACGGAGCCTTCGGCGCGGGAAGCTGCAAGGTGCTTTCCATTCGTCCCGAGGGCGCGATCCGCGTCTTTGACGAAGAATAAAAAACGGACGGGCGGAGCGCTCCTGCCCATGGCGAGCGCCCCGTCCGTGATCATTGCTTGAAAGGGAGGATTTGTCGGAATGCGACCCGAAAAGAAGAAGCTTGCGCTTCGCCTGCTGTTGCACACGGTGATCCTTGCGGTCATCTATTTTCTTTTGGCGTCCAAGGGTCTGCCGATGCACCTGCTCTACGTGGGCGGAGGAGCGATCCTGGCGCTGGTCTACGTGATCTATAATCGCGGATTCGTCTGGAAGAACGCCACCGAGGAAACGCTTCCCGACAGTATGTCGCTTGCGGAGAAGCGGGAGCTTCTGCGCGAGACCCGCGAGCGTCTGGCACGCTCGGAGTGGATCCTGACGCTGGTGCTTCCCATGATCCTGACCCTGCTTTTTGACTACGCGTATCTCTTTCTTTGGCCCTTGCTTGCGGAGAAGCTCTTATGATGGGTCTGCGTATTCTTTCTCTGTATTCGGGCTCAAGCGGCAACGCCTTTGCCATCTGCGCGCCGAGCGGCACGATCCTGATCGACGCGGGCAAAAACGCAAAGCACCTGAACGCCGCGCTCGCCGAGGGCGGGGTGGATGCTACGCGCATCGGGGCGATTTTGCTGACGCACGAGCATAGCGACCACGTCAGCGCGCTTGGTGTGTGGATCAAGAAGCATCCCGTGCCCATTCATCTGCCCGTTGCCTGCCTGCCGCGCTTTGTGGGGGAGACGTCGGTGGAGCCGCATCTTTGTCCGCATCCCCCCATCTGGACGCAGGAGATCTGCGGCATGACCGTGACCTCCTTTCCCACGCCGCACGATAGCCGCGGCTCTGTGGGCTACCGCATCGAGATCCCTACCGAGCAGGGCGTTTTCCGTCTGGGATACGCCACCGACCTCGGCTACGTGAGTGCGGAGGTGGAGGAGGGGCTTTCGGGCTGTGACGCCGTGATCCTGGAGAGCAACCATGATCCCGAGATGCTGCAGTACGGGCCTTATCCGTACGAGCTGAAGCGGCGGATCGCGTCACGGCGCGGGCATCTCTCCAACCCCGACAGTGCCTGCCTTGCCTCCCGCCTGTGCGCCGCGGGCACGCGCTATCTGCTCCTGGCACATCTGAGCCGGGAGAACAACACGCCCGACACCGCCTTTGACGCCTGCCTTAGCGCGGTGGGCGATGACGGCGTGCGCATTCGCGTCGCTCATCCCGACGCCGTTACCGTGCTATTAGAAGAGGAGGACGCATGAGCCGACCCGTCGATCTCTGCGTGCTTTTGACGGAGGAAACATGATCCAGCTTACCGTAATCACCGTAGGAGGCCTGAAGGAGGCCTACTGGCGCGACGCCGTAAAGGAATACGAAAAGCGACTTTGCGCCTTTTGCAAGCCGACGCTGCTGGAGCTGAAGGAGGCACGTCTTTCGGAGAATCCCTCCGAAAGCGAGGTGCGTGCGGCGCTTGCCGACGAGGGCAAGCGGATCCTTGCCGCCATGCCGCCGAGAGCCTACCGCATAGCGCTTTGCGTGGAGGGAAAGCAGTTCTCCTCCGAGGCGCTGGCCGAGAGATTGCAGAGCGCGATCGACGGGCAGGGAAGCCTTTGCCTTGTGATCGGCTCGTCGCACGGGCTTGCCCCCGAGGTCAAGGAGGCCTGCCAGCTTCGGCTTTCGGTCTCGGCCCTCACCTTTCCGCACCAGATGATGCGCGTTTTGCTGCTCGAGGTGCTTTATCGCTCCTTTTCTATCCTGAAGGGAACAAAATACCACAAATAAGATCAGATTTTGAAAAAAACGAAAAAACCCCTTGCAAGACAAGGGGATTTCGTGCTATAATAAAAAGAGAACGGAAAGACCGATACAGAGAACGCCCGACGAGGGCGTGGGAGGTACATTTGATCGTTGCATTAGAAGAAGCAAAGCATAAGCTGATCGGCCTGCGTGCGGATATCACGGAATTGGGTAACGCACTGCGGATCGAGGAGACCCGAGAGAGCCTGAAGGATCTGGAGGCGCAAACGCAGGCCCCCGATTTCTGGAGCAATGCGGAGAAATCCAGCAAGGTGCTGCAGGTGGTCAAGCAGGGACAGGACAAGGTCGCCGGCTACGAGCGCCTTTGCGCACGTCTTGAGGATGCCATTGCCCTGGCTGAGATGGCCATTGAGGAGAATGACGACTCCTTCGTGGAGGAGGTGCAGAGTGAGCTTGCCGCCATCCTCGAGGAGGAGGAGCGCCGCCGCATTGAGGTCCTGCTTTCGGGCGAATACGATAAGAATAACGCCATCGTCTCCTTCCACCCGGGTGCGGGCGGAACCGAGGCGCAGGATTGGGCACAGATGCTCTACCGCATGATCACGCGCTGGGCAGAGAAGAGAGGCTTCCAGGTGAAGCTGACCGACTGGCTGGACGGTGACGGTGCAGGAATCAAGAGTGCAACGGTCATGATCAGCGGAATGAACGCCTATGGATACCTCAAGAGCGAGAACGGCGTGCACCGCCTCGTGCGCGTTTCTCCCTTTGATGCCAACGGCCGCCGCCAGACCTCCTTTGCCTCGATCGAGGTCATGCCCGAGTTTGACAACGTGGACGAGGTAGTCATCCGCGAGGAGGACATCGAGGTCACGGCGCACCGCTCGAGCGGCGCGGGAGGTCAGCACATCAACAAGACCGACTCGGCCATCCGCATCGTGCATAAGCCCACGGGCATCGTGGTTGGCTGCCAGACCGAGAGATCCCAGCTCCAGAACAAGGAGACCGCCATGCGTATGCTCAAGTCCAAGCTGATGGAGATCAAGCTCCAGGAGCGTCTGGACACCATTGAGGACATTCAGGGCAACAAGACCAACATCGAGTGGGGCGCACAGATCCGCTCCTACGTCTTCATGCCCTACACGCTGGCCAAGGATACCCGCACGGGATACGAGACCGGCAACATTCAGGCCGTTATGGACGGCGACATCGACGGCTTCATCAACGCATACCTGAAGATGACGTCCGCCAAGTAAACGCGAAGCAAAGCAATACCGATAAAACCGAGTTGGAGGGAACTATGAAAAACGAGAATCTGTTTTACCGCATCGCAGGCGCATCCGTCACGGCCATTTCGGTGGCCCTGATCACCGATTATTCGGTTCGCGCAGGCAAGAAGAAGGACACCAGCGTGGTCAGCCTTCTGGCCGGAATTGCCGGCCTTGCCGCAGGCATGGCGATCGCCTCCAAGCCCGAGCGTGACGCCGTTCGCCGTTTGAAGATGGACGACGTGATCGATAGCGAGGACGCCGAACTGATGGACCGCAATATTTCCGAGGTGCTTGGCGTTGCCGCCGACCGCGGAAAGGTCTCGCGCGAGCATCTGCAGCACATTGAAGTAGACGAGGAGACCTCGATCGAGGATTTCATCTTTGACGCCTAAATCCTGAGCAAGCCGCCCCGCAAGGACGTTGCGAGGCGGCTCTTTTCTGCGTTTTCCCAAAAACCAACAAGCGATCGCAGGGAGGCTCTTTTCTGCGTTTGAACAAAAACCAACAAGCGTCGGGGGGAGGGAAGCCTTCCCCCACCCCGAGAACCCGTTTTCCCTTGGAGAGGAGTGAGTGAGATATGGCAAATACCGGTGCGCAAAAGCGCTTCCGTGACTATACGGAGGGCCCGATCCTGCCGCAGCTGGCAAGATTCGTGCTTCCCCTGATCGCCACGGGCGTTTTGCAGCTCTTGTTCAACACGGCAGACATCATCGTGGTCGGCCGCTGGGGAGGAAGCACGCCCGAGGAGTGTGAGACGGCTCTTGCCGCCGTTGGCTCCTGCGGTGCGCTGATCACCCTTCTGATCAATCTGTTCATCGGTCTGTCGATCGGCGCAGGCGTTACCGTAGCCAACGATATGGGCGCGCGAAAGTACGAGGACGTTTCCCGAACGGTACATACCTCGGTGCTGACCGCACTGATCTGCGGCGTTGGCGCGACCTTGATCGGCATTCTCTTTGCCAAGCCGCTTCTGACCCTCATGGGAACCGAGGAGGTCGTCATGGCGCAGGCCGTGCCCTATATGCGTGCCTACTTCTGCGGTGCGATCGCCAACATTCTCTATAACTATTGCGCCTCCATGCTTCGCTCCACGGGTGACACCGTCCGCCCCTTGATTTTCCTGTCGGCGGCGGGCGTGCTGAACGTGATCCTGAACCTGATCATGGTTCTGGTCTTCCACCTTGGTGCGGTGGGCGTGGGCATTGCCACGGCGGCCTCGCATTGGCTTTCCTGCGCGCTGATCATTGGCTTTATGCTCCACACCGACGGCCCTTGCCGTCTGGAGATCGCCAAGCTGCACATCCACGGGGATAAGCTCAAGCGTCTGCTCGCCATCGGTATTCCGGCGGGCGTGCAGGGAATGCTCTTTTCCATTTCCAACGTGCTGATCCAGAGCTCGGTCAACTCGCTTGGCAAGGCGGTGGTCGCGGGCAACGCGGCCGCGGCAAACGTGGAGGGCTATCTCTACACGGTGCAAAACTCCTTCTACCAGGCAACGCTGACCTTCGTCGGTCAGAACGTCGGCGCGCGGGATTACAAGCGCGTGCGCCAGTGCATTCTGCGCTGTGCGCTCTCGGTTGCCGTTGTCGGCCTTGTGCTGGGCAATCTGATCCGTCCATTCGGGGAAAGCCTGCTTGGCCTGTACGCGCCCGAAAATCCTGCGGCGATCACGGCGGGCATGAAGCGTGTGAATCTGACCTTCTCGGTCTACTTCCTGCTCGGCCTGATGGAAACGGGAAGCGGCCTGCTTCGCGGACTTGGAAAGTCCACGACCTCAACGGTCGTCTCGCTCCTTGGCTCCTGCGTTTTGCGCGTGGTGTGGGTCTATACGCTCTTTGCGGCGATGCCGACCATGGAGGTGCTGTATCTTTCCTATCCCATCTCCTGGGCCCTTACGGCGACGGCACACTATACGATCGGTCTGCTCTCCCTGCACGGACGGCGAAAGCGCGAGGAGCAACGCCTAAGCGAGGAGCAGCTGCTTGCCGCAGTCAAAGAATAACGAAAAAAACGGATGTATACTCTACGCAAGGGCGTGGACGTACACATCCGTTTCTTTATTTTCGTTTTCGGACGGATCAGACGCGGAACATCAGATCTCCGTAGGTGGGAACCGGCCAAAGCTGACCTGCCGTCAGGACCTCCATGCGGTCTACGGCACGGCGAAGCTTGTCCATCACGGGGATCACGACGTTGCAATAGCGCTCGGCTCTCTCGCGGGCATCGCGGATCGCGGCGGCGGCGGTCTCCTCCTTCTTCAGCTCCTCCACGGCGCAATAGGCCTCGTAGCTCAAGGTGGAGAGGCGGCGGATCAGATCCTCCTCCAGTGCGCAGGAGAGCGTGGGGGAAAGCGCGCGCTTCTTGGTGGCCGTTTCGGCGAGACGGGAAATATAGGTCTCTGCCGCAGGGATATAGTTGCGCGAGGCCATGACGACCATGGTCAGCGCCTCAATGTTAACGATCTTGGCATAGTTCTCGAAGTAGATCTCCTCGCGGGAGCGCATTTCGGACTCGCTCATAACGCCGAGGGAGGAGAAGAGGCGAACGTTTTTCTCGTCCATAAAGGTCTTGTAGGCGTCCACCGAGGTGCGCAGATTGAGCAGGCCGCGTCTTTCGGCCTCGGCCTCCCATTCGTCGGAATAGCCGTTGCCGTCAAAGAGGATGCGCTTGTGTGCGGCGAGGGTATCCTTGATCAGCTGCGCGGCGGCGCTCTCCACGTTTTCGGCATTCTCGAGCAGGTCGGCAAACTGACGCAGGGATTCGGCCACGGCGGTATTGAGGACGGTGTTGGGAAGGGCAATGTTCTGGGAGGAGCCCACCATGCGGAACTCGAACTTGTTGCCCGTAAAGGCGAAGGGCGAGGTGCGGTTGCGGTCGGTGGTATCCTTGCGGAAGACGGGAACGGACGGAATGCCCAGATCCATCATGGCGGCCTTCGAGCCCTTATAGGCGGTGCCGTCCACGATCGACTCGATCAGTGCGCCCAGATCCTCTCCCACAAAGAGAGAGACGATGGCGGGGGGAGCCTCTCCGGAGCCGAGGCGGTGATCGTTGCCCGCGTAGGCCACCGAGACGCGCATCAGATCCTGGTAGTCGTCCACCGCCTTGATGATGGCGGCGAGGAAGAGCAGGAACTTGGCGTTATCCGCGGGGGTCTTACCGGGATCGAGCAGATTCTTGCCGTTGGCGCTGAGCGACCAGTTGTTGTGCTTGCCCGAGCCGTTGACTCCTGCGTAGGGCTTTTCGTGCAGGAGGCAGACGAGGCCGTGGCGCTCGGCGATCTTTTTCATGTATTCCATGGTCAGAAGATTCTGGTCCACAGCGATGTTTGCGGTAGCGTAGATGGGGGCCAGCTCGTGCTGTGCGGGGGCGGCCTCGTTGTGCTTGGTCTTGGCGTTAATGCCCATGGTCCAGAGCGCCTTGTCGAGGTCGGCCATAAAGGCGGCGATGCGCGTTTTCAGCGGGCCGAAGTAGTGGTCCTCCAGCTCCTGTCCCTTAGGGGCGGGGGCGCCAAAGAGGGTCCTGCCGGCATAGACCAGATCCTTGCGGCGGTCGTACATGGCCTTGTCCACGATAAAGTACTCCTGCTCGGCGCCCACGGTGATGTCCACGCGGCGGCAGGTCGTGTCGCCAAAGAGGCGAAGAATACGCAGAGCCTGCGTGTTGAGGGCGTCCATAGAGCGGAGAAGGGGGGTCTTGGCATCCAGCGCCTCGCCCGTATAGGAGCAGAAGGCGGTGGGAATATAGAGCGTACCGTCCTTAACGAAGGCGTAGGAGGCGGGGTCCCAGGCGGTGTAGCCTCTGGCCTCAAAGGTGGCGCGCAGGCCGCCGGTCGGGAAGGAGGAGGCGTCGGATTCGCCGTGGATCAGCTCCTTGCCGGAGAACTCCATCACGACCTGGCTTGTGCCAACGGGGGAGATAAAGGCGTCGTGCTTTTCCGCCGTGACACCGGTCAGGGGCTGGAACCAATGCGTGTAGTGGGTCGCGCCCTTTTCCACAGCCCAGTCCTTCATGGCGTTTGCCACCACGTCTGCGATAGAGGGGTCGATGGTCCTACCGGTTGCGATGGTTTTGGTCAGAGACTTATAGACCTCCTTGGGGAGGCGCTCGCGCATAACGTCGTCGTTAAAGACCATCGAGCCGAAGATTTCGGAAACGTTTGTTTTCATAGATAGGAAGACCCTTTCCTCCTGATTCCGCAAGGGAAAAAGGAACATTCAGATACACCATTATATCCCAAACTGCGAAATTTGTCAACCCTTTTTTGGGATTGAAGAAAAAGAAGAAGAAAATCGGCAAAAAAGTGCTTGCATTTGCATGGAAAATATGATATAATACCAATGCTTTCCCCGATCTACCCGTGGCACAGCCGGATAGCGCGTCAGCTCCGACTTTGAAGGTAGCGAAGGGCAAAAATAGCCGGTGGCTGTTTTTGCACAAAGCGCTCCGCCCAAAGCAAGGAGACGACCGAGCCGCACCGCGGGCGACCGTCGGCGACTATGCGACGGCGGTGGCGAAGGTTCGAATCCTCCGCCGCAAACAATCATTTTTCTACCCGTGGCACAGCTGGATAGCGCGTCAGACTCCGACTCTGAAGGTCGAAGGTTCGAATCCTTTCGGGTAGGCCAAAAAAATTCGACAAGTTTCGACTTGTCGAATTTTTTTATCCAAGCCGCAGGCTTGGCATATCATCACGACGCAGTCGTGTATATCATCAGCCCCTTTGGGGCTGTATCTCATCACGCGTCAGCGTGCATTTCCCCTGCGGCTTGATGATATACAATGCTTCGCATTGATGATATGCAATTCCTGCGGAATTGATGATATACACGCCTTCGGCGTGATTGGGACGCGGAAGGCAGCGTCCTCAGGCGTGCATCTCTCCTTCTTCGTGATCGGGGCGGAACATCACTTCTCCTTCTGCCTTCTGAACTCGGCGGGGGAGAGGCCCACGGTGCGCTTGAAGAGGGCAGAGAAGAACTTGACGTCGCGGTAGCCGACAAGCTCTGTGATCTCCGCAACCGTCTTTTTGGTGGAGGAGAGCAGACGGCAGGCCTGCATGATGCGGTAGCTCTGCAGGTAATGCACAAAGGAGATGCCCGTGTCCTCCTTGAAGCGCTTGCTGATGTAGGGAAGGCTGTAATTGAGCGTGACGGCAAGCTCGCGCAGGGTAAGGTTTTCCATATAATGCTCTGCCACGTAGGCCGAGAGATAGTTGCTGATGCTTTGCCCCGTGGAGGCGATCTGCGCGGTATCCATGCGGCGCACGGTAAGGATCAGGATCTCGATCAGGTAGCAGCGAACGATCTCGGTGTAGCCCGCCGCGCGCGTCTCGGCCTCGGTGCGGATGCGCTCGAGCAGCTCAAGAATGCGCCCCGTATCGTCGTGGAAGACCATGTGCGCGGGGTTCTGGTGCAAGGCTTGAACGTTGAAGTGCAAGAGGTAATGCTCCAGCAGTGCGCGCAGGCTCTCGGTCCCCTTCAGCACGGGATCGAGAAGCTCGGGGAGAAAGAGGCAGTCCAGATTGTCATAGCCCTCCGCTCCCACGGCGGAATAGGCGTGGCGGCTGCCGTAATCCACGATCAGGTAGTCGCCGCGGCAAAGGCGGGAGGTCTGCCCGTCCAGCGTATGCTCGACCTCGCCCTCCAGAATGTAGGTCAGCTCCAAAAAGGCGTGGTCGTGCATTTCCACGGCCTTTTGGCGTCGGTGCAGCTCCATATAGAATTTGTCCTGCTTGAGCCTTGGCAGAACGCGGATCCAGATCGGCGGCTTTGCGCTTTCCATCTTAAAAATACCCCCTGTTTGCAGTAAAAGTGAAGGTTGATTTATTATAGCACATATGCTATAATGGTTTCAAGAGGTTTTGTAAAAAAGAAGAAAAAAGTCTCCGAGTCACGGCCGCGCGCTTTGGCTCTGCGCAAAACCAACGACAGAAAGGACGGCTTTTCCCCCGTAGGGAAGCCGAGGATGAACGCATGAAAACAAATGCAAAATGGATCACCGCTCCCAGAGACATGGGCGTGGCGGCAACCACCTTCCGCCGCGAGCTGACCTGCAAAAAGGCGATCAAGAAGGCTACGCTCTGCGCAAGCTCCATGGGCAACTATGCGCTCTTTCTCAACGGCGAGCGCGTGGGTAAGGGCGTGCTGACGCCCGGCTTTACCTCCTACAAGACGCGCGTGCTTTACCAGACCTATGACGTCACCTCTCTCCTGCGCGAAGAGAACCGCCTTGAGATCGGTGTTGGCCAGGGCTGGGCGGTCGGTTACATCGGACACGTCAACACCAATCACGCCTTTGCCGACCACATCTCCGCCATCGCGTGGCTGCGCATTCGCTATACGGACGGCACCGAGGAGGAGCTCGTCACGGACGAGGCCTGGGACGTTTACACCAACGAGGTTACGTTTACCGAGATCTACCACGGCGAGACCGTGGATAAGACCGCGCCCATCGAGTACGTCGGCAAGGCTGTGCTTGATGCAACGGTTAAGAGTAAGCTCGTTCCGCAGGACGGCGAATGGATCACCGAGCACGAGCGCCTGGCGCCCGTCGAGGTCTTCCGCACGCCCAAGGGAGAATTGGTCCTGGACTTCGGACAGAACATGACGGGCTACGTAGAGATCCGCATCAAAGGAAAGAAGGGTGACCGCATCGTTCTGCATCACGCCGAGGTGCTGGATGCCGAGGGCAACTTCTACACGGATAATTTCCGCTATGCGCGCAACGAGAACACCTATATTCTCAGCGGCGGCGAGGATATCTTCAAGCCCACCTACACCTTCCAGGGCTTCCGATACGTGCAGCTCGTGGAGTTCCCCTTTGACACGGTGGACCCCGATTGCTTTTGGGCGGTGGTCGTGCATTCGGACGTCAAGCGCACGGGCGAATTCCGTTGCGGAAACGAAAAGATCAATCAGCTTTACCACAATATTATCTGGGGACAGAAGAGCAACTATCTTGACATTCCCACCGACTGCCCGCAGCGTGACGAGCGCCT